>JAOAIH010000060.1 GCA_026414805.1 Spirochaetota bacterium
GATAGACCTATACGCCCGCTATTTCCTGATGATTTTGTCAATGAAGTTCAGGTTATTATTTATGTGCTCTCTGCAGACCGGGAACATCAACCCGATGTTTTAGCAATAAATGCTGCATCGGCAGCTCTCATTATTTCGGGCATTCCCTTTAAGGGCCCTGTTGGTGCAGTGAGAGTTGGCAGGATCAATGGGCAGTGGAAGATAAACCCATATTTTCAGGAGATGGAACGCAGTGATATTGATCTTGTTGTGGCTGGCACCAAAAAGGCTGTAACCATGATTGAGGGGCAGGCAAAGAATTTAACCGAAGACAAGATGATAGAAGCTGTTGAGTTTGCCCATGCACATATTGTTACATTATGTGAAGTACAGGAAGCATTGCAACAAGCCTGTGGCAAGCCAATCATGGCCTATGAGCCCAAATTAAGCGATAAGGAACTGGAAAAGGTTATCAGAGAGCGGTATTTCAAGGATATAGAAAATTTAAAAGAAATTCACGAAAAGAAAGCGCGGGAACAGGCAAAGGAAGCTATTATTGCCGCAATAACCAACCAGTTGCAGGAACAGTTTCCCAATACAATTAAACTGGCAACTGAAATTGTTGACAATCTTGATGCTGAAGTGGTGCGTTCTCGAATATTGAATGAAGGCAAACGAGCCGATGGAAGAGGGCTTACGGATATACGGCCAATTGATATTATGATTGGCATTTTACCCCGTGCACATGGATCGGCACTGTTTACACGAGGCCAGACGCAAAGTCTAGGGATAGTGACTTTAGGAACGGTTGCTGATTCCCAGCGCATTGACAGCATTGATCTGCTGGAAGAGTCGTACAAGCGGTTTATGCTCCACTACTATTTCCCACCGTTCAGTGTTGGTGAAGTTGGAAGAGTAGGTGGTGTTGGTCGCCGTGAGATTGGCCATGGTATGCTGGCCGAGCGTGCACTTGAATATGCTATCCCGGATGAAGCTACTTTCCCCTATACTATTCGAGTAGTATCTGAGATACTTGAGTCAAACGGCTCATCATCAATGGCTACTGTGTGTTCTGGCTCTCTTGCATTGTTTAATGCGGGTGTTCCTATGAAAGCACCAGTAGCAGGTATTGCGATGGGACTAGTGCTTGAGGGTGACCGTTATGCTATATTAAGCGACATTCAGGGCATAGAGGACCACTTAGGTGATATGGATTTCAAAGTTGCAGGCACCGCAACCGGTATCACTGCATTCCAGATGGACATCAAGATAGAGGGCATCACCACAGAAATTATGCGCAAAGCGCTTGAGCAGGCAAGGGAAGGCAGGCTCTATATATTAGAAAAAATGAATGAAGTTATTTCCGAGCCTTCTAAGGAGCTATCGCCTCATGCACCAAAAATAGCTGTGATGAAGATTGAGATTGAAAAGATTGGTGAAGTAATTGGGCCAGGTGGTAGAGTCATAAAGAAGATAATTGAAGAATCAGGTGCTGAGATTAATATTGAGCCGGATGGAACGGTATTTATATCTGCTAACGAACAGGACTCAATAGATAGAGCGCAGCGTGCAATAAAGGGGCTGGTTGAGGAAGTGGAAGTTGGTGCTATCTACAAAGGCATTGTAAAGCGAATAACCGATTTTGGCGCATTTGTTGAAATATTGCCAGGCAAGCAGGGATTGGTACATATTTCCAAGCTTGACCACTCACGTGTTGAAAACGTGAAAGATGTTCTAAAAGAAGGTGATGAGGTTTTGGTAAAAGTTATTGGCATTGATGATCAGGGACGCATCAACTTAAGCCGCAAAGATGCTATGAAGAAGCATTAGTAAAACAATGGTTCATAAATTTACACTGCCAAATGGCCTCACAGTTTTACTTGAGCCAATAGATAATGTTGTATCGGTGTCGTGTGGTCTATGGATTAAGGTAGGCTCACGGCACGAAAAAAAAGGTGAAATGGGCTATGCCCATTTCATTGAGCATATGCTATTTAAAGGCACTGAAAAATACAGTGCTAAAGATATAGCACGCCTGGTGGATAGAGTTGGTGGACAGCACAATGCTGCAACTAATAGGGAATATACTTGCTATTATATTAATGTTGTATCTGATTACCTGGAGCTTGCTGTAGAGATACTATCGGATACTTATTTTAATTCTACTTTTGATGCTGAGGAGATAGAAAAAGAAAAAAATGTGGTAATTGAAGAGATCCGCATGTATGAAGATACACCGGATGAGCACATACATGATCTTTTTATGGATACCATGTTTTATAACAGCCCTCTGGGACATTCAATACTGGGCAACATTGATACAATAAGCTCAATTAATCGTGAAAGCATTCTAGCATTTTATAAACACCATTACACTGATGATTCATGTCTTTTTGTTATTTCAGGAAACTTTAATGTTGATGAAGCCAGACGTATAATAGAGAATTATTTCTGCAAGGACTGTACACCAAAGAATAAAAAAAACCTGATTGTATCACCCTACTATGAGCGTAAAATAAGACAACACCTTGATAAAGACCTTGAGCAGATTCATCTGTGCATTGGCACTGATGGTTTGAGCAAAGTTGATGAGGATAGATGGGCGTACTATGTATTTAATACTATTCTGGGTGGAAGCATGTCATCTCGCCTTTTTCAGAATATCCGTGAAAAAGAAGGATTATGCTATAGCATATACTGCTTCCATTCCTCGTTCATGGATACCGGTGTATTTGGTATTTATTGCGGAACATCTCCTTTGCAGTACAACAAACTGCTGAAGTTAGTGGCAAATGAGTGCCGACAGCTCCTTGCTCAAGGGATTTCCGAAGATGAATTGGCTGATGCAAAGAGCTATCTTGTAGGGAATATGGCTTTAAGTTTAGAGAGCACTGAAGTGCGAATGAGCCATATTGCAAAAAATGAGATTGTGTTTGGTCAGCAATTAACATTCAAGGAAATAGTTCGAAATATTCAGGCGGTTACTCTGGATGATTTCATGCGGGTTGCTCATAGGATTTTAGGTAATTCGCGATTTACCCTAGTTACAATTGGCAGACTACCACAGAATCCTATTGATTCATTTCATCTTGAATTATAATTTTTGCATTAAATATGTGTACCTGCTTTGCACCTGTAAAAACCTTTTAACCTATGTTGTGTTTAATAATCGTAACAACACCTTGATTGTGCTTGACTTTTGATGTTTGCAAAATATACATTAAAAGCAAATAACGTAGTGAATGATTGTAATAATATGCCACAATCACCCACATACATTTTAGATGAAATAATAAATAAAAAAAAAGAACAACGTGAGCGTATCCGTTGTGATTTACTATTAAAGCTTGATACTGCTCTTTCCGAGTTGCAGTTGATTATTGATTTTACAGAAGCATATATTTTTGGTTCAATTACAAGGCCGTATGCATTCAAAGAAAGCTCGGATATTGATATAGGTTTTTTAGGTCTTAATGATAAAGATTTTTTTAAAGCAATGTCATTTTTATCTTCGCAACTTGGGTATGAAGTAGATGTGGTACAGATAGAGAAACACAGGTTAGGACCAATAATACTAAAAGAGGGCATTCAATGGAAAAAGAAAGGTTAATGTTGCTAAGATCTTCAATAGAAGCACAAATTGCTGTAATAGATAAAATTTATAGTAAAATTGATGAAAGAAAGAAAAAGAAAGGGAAGTGGGTTGTTGAAAATATAGGATATCAGTTACATAACTTATATTGTGCTTTTGAGGATTTGTTTAAAATTATTGCGCGTGAATTTGAAAATAATATTGATAATGCAAGTAAATATCATTATGAATTGCTTAGACGAATGTCAATTTCTATAGAAGGTATACGACCAAAATTAATATCAGAGGAAACGTTAATGTTGCTTGACAATTTACGTTCATTTCGTCATTTTTTTAGGCACGCATACTCGTATGAACTGGATAAACGAAAAATTAATATAGTGTTAGAAGATGCATTAAAATTGCAAAAGATATATAAAAATGACATTACTGCATTTTTGAATGTACTAGAAAATAAGCAATGAGCTGGATTTAATTATAATAATCACTTGACAAAATTGAGCAATTTTATTACTCGTTTTACTCATGTTAGATGCACTGATTACATCAAAAACACGGCTGAAGATATTGCTAAAATTTTTTATTAACCCTTCAACAAAAGGGTATCTTCGCGAGCTTGCTGCGCAGATGAATGAATCTACTAATGCAGTCAGAGTGGAGCTTGATCGCCTTGTTGAAGCAGGTTATCTGGAGCGCAGTGCAACCGGCAATAAAGTATTCTATAATGCTAATACAAAACACCCTCTGTATAAAGACATTCACAATGTAGTAAAGAAGTTTTTAGGTATTGATGTGCTCATAGACAGTGTGCTTGCAAAATTAGGCAAGGTCCACGAAGCGTATGTAGTTGGTGATTACGCTAAGGGCATTGACAGCGGCATTATAGATGTAGTAATTATTGGTGCAGTTGATTACTCTTATCTTGCGCAACTCATTCAGAAAGCAGAGGGGATAATTAAGCGCAAGATACGACCGCTGGTGCTGTCGCCAAAAGAAAAAGCCAAATATAAAGATAAAATTAACCTGGAACATGCACTACTGGTGTGGCACAATGGCAAGTAACTGGTATGCCGTTTATGTTCGTTCGCGCCATGAAAGTAAAGTGTGTTCACAGTTACAATCAAAAGGCGTTGAGGTCTTTCTGCCTCTGGTTGAAAAATTACGTCAGTGGAAGGACAGGAAAAAACGCGTTGCTTTCCCCCTTTTCCCTGGGTATTTGTTTATCAAACTTGTCAATGATAATGTGCAGTTCATTAATGTGTTAAAAGTACAGGGTGTTGTAAAGATACTGGGCGATAGCTCCGGTTACAAGCCCGTACCCCAAGAACAGGTTGATGCAATATATAAAATGGTACACAGCAAGTGTGACATTGATGAACACCCATATTTAAAAGAAGGTCAGAAGGTGAGAATAACTGATGGTCCGCTTATGGGTATACAGGGCATATTGGTGAGCAAAGATAAAGAACATCATGTAGTCGTTTCTATTGATATATTACAGAAGGGAGTTTCAGTGAAAGTAGATATACATGATGTAGAGCCAATCCTGTAATTTTTCCATTGGTAAGCAATATATTCATTCTATTGTGGATATCTGTAAAATAGTAGGATCGTAAATAAAAAAGAAAGTTGAATGTTTACCAATCATAAGTAAAAATATAAATGCGTAAAAATTAAAAAACATTTGTTTTTTATATCTCTATGTCATACAGTATGCACTATAGCTATGCAAATTACAATTCTTTAATAAAATTTCCCTGGCTATACATGTAGATTTACAGAATACAAAAAGATGATTGGTAAGTGTCTCAATGCGCATGGTATGCATGATTTTAAAGCAGGGGCCGGGGGTGTTGTTTTTGATTACATTAATATTTTAAAAGGGGGCTTGCATGAATTATCTAAAGCTATACATTGTTGCTTTAATCCTGTTTTTGGCTATTGATGCATTATGGTTGGGTGTTATAGCTAAAAACATGTACAGAACCTATCTGGGGTACATTATGGGCGATGTAGTGTGGTGGGCAGTTATTGCCTTTTATCTATTGTTTATAATTGGACTACAGTATTTTTGCATAGTGCCAGCATTAAAAGCAGGTTCTGTGATGCAGGCATTATATACTGGTGCACTTTTTGGGCTGATAACCTATGCAACGTATGATTTAACTAATCAGGCAACAGTAAAAGGCTGGCCAGTGCTAGTAACATGTGTTGATTTGTTATGGGGTGCATGTATTGGGGCTGTAGTGAGCGCACTCACGGTTAAGATTGCAATACTTTTAAAGTGGCAAAGTGTGGCATAATTGTTAGGTCATATAAAAAATAATGGCATCATGACTATACTCTACGGCGCTGTGATATTTTTTATCATGGCTCTGACCCCGCTCTATGCTGAGTGGGAAGATCTCAATGCGGGTGAGCACGAAGTATATGGTAGTGAAAAGGAAGAAAAATACCCCATAAAATCATTATTTGTGGAGCAGGAAAAATGGAATAATCACTATTCGCTGATGGTACTATGGCTGTATAAGTATACTGATTATCCAAAGTACACATCATACAGGGTAGTGCCATTGTTTTACCATCTTAAAAGCAAAATTGACAGTCGTAAAAAAACAATAATTTTCCCCCTATTAACATATATAAAAACTGATAGAGATGAAGTTACTGAGTATTTACTGTTTCCTGCATGGTACTCTTCTACGACTGAATTTGAATATGATAAATCTTTGCTGTTACTTTTTTGGTGGGGTAAAAGGCAAAATTATCCTGATGAAAAGCCTTATTATGAAAGATATTTTTTGGGTATTCCATTATTGACATACTACAATTCATACAATTCAGGGACCGAAAAGTACAGTGAATGTGTGACACCTCTCTATTATTATCAAACAACAAGTATTCCCAATGAATATTTGTTCTGGGCTCCAATTATACCTTTAACCTATCATCATGTGAGTACAACTGGCGGGCACAGAAATATACTGTGGCTTCTGGATTATTCCTGGAATACTGACGGTATTGACCGTTTTTGGTTTATTCCCTTTGTGTTGTGGAAAAGAGGGAATGATGGATATTTCTCTTTGATGGCACCACTATATGTTAATAAAATGTATGCTAATGGTGATTATTACTTTCACGTAATGCCACTCTTTGCAATATGGCAACACAGCAATGATTCTCATGTAACAAAACAATACATAACACCACTTTTTGGAAGACGTACTATTACAGATGAAGCAACAAAAAATACTATGTACAAAAACCTGTGGTTCCCTATAATCCCACTGTTGTATCATAGTTATGGGGGCGATAGCTCCCATACTAATCTTTTGTGGTTGATTGACTGGAAGATGCATAAAGGCTCATTGCAATCCCTGTGGATAGCACCACTGATATTTCATGAATTCAAGGAATATGGATACCGTTACTATATTCCGTTCTATTGCAGGCCTGCTATTACACAAAATGAGGGAATTTCATATAGCTTATTTCATTACCACACATGGTCTCATGATGCTGACAGGCTCTGGATATGGCTGTATTATCATAACAAAAAATATAGTGCAATCAACGATGGCAGTGATACAGGTTCTGTGGCAGGTTACTACATGCATATACTTCCCTTTTACTTTTCATGGTACAACGAAGAAAGCAGAGGAACCATAGTACTGCCTCTTTTTTACAATTATCAGGATTCACGTACATCAATCCATATTAACATCACTGGTTATGCACGAAAGACGTATACCGGTGTGTTCACTCCCGATGTTGCAATGAATATTGGTACAGGTAAAAGCGCTTTGTACCTTGATACGGATATTTCATGGCTGTATGAGGTGTGGAGTTTTTCAACGCGTATCCCGTTAAAAAAAATTAACAATAATGGAGGCGATAGCAACCTGCAGCATGGGCAAAAAGCAAATGACACCTATGGGCATATTATTGGAAGCAGTGAGCAATCATCAGTAGCTATCGCCACTCCTGATGATAAAAGCATCACCACACCACAGATTGTAAAAAAGAAAACCGTAACTCGTGAAGATGCTGAAGTGTTCTGGGGGTGGAAAATTGGATTTGGGCTTATGGCATTTGAGAAGGCTGACAGCAGGCGTCATTTCAGGCTTTTGCCTCTCTCGTGGCTTACATGGGATGAAGCTTCAAGAAACAAGCTTTTTGTGCTGCTTCCATTTTATTGTTCGTATAGAGAAGATGACCAGGAATATTTTGTGTTGTTTCCATTGTATGGGTATCAAAAGAAAGGTGATACGTATTTTAAAGCGTATGCACTCAATCTGTATTGGGATGAAGTTGGGGGTAATGGTTACCATGAAACAACAGTGCTATGGCCGTTTATAAATTGGTACAGCTCCAAGGATATAAACGGTTTCAGAATATTTCCGCTCTACTGGCACAGAACGTGGAATGATGGCACGTTTAGTATCACACGGTCATTTTCAATACTACACTATAATAAAGAATATGTAAAAGGCAACACTGTAGTTCAAAGTACGCAAATTAATCCGCTATATTATAAAAACAGTTCAGAAGAGCCATCATCACAGTATACATTATGTATCCCACTGTTGCTTACATATTATAGTGCATATAATAACATAGAAAATACTATGTGGGGAAATACGCTTTTTATTGCTGGATACTATCGGCACAGGTCAACGTATTATATGCATGATGATGTGCTTTTGCTGTATGATCGCAAGCTATATTATTCTGATACAAACAACATATATAAAGAAGAGTATTCATATCTGTTCACAACAATTTATGCTGAATACACTCCAGAATTGGTAAAATTACGATTGCTATGGGGAACTTTGTTTGAGTATGACTATAATAAAAAGTATGCTGACCATGATGTAGATGCGGTATTATGGCTTGTGGGCTTTGAAAACAATAGGTATGGATTTAGTCATAAAGTACTTCCATTCTATTATTACTATAGTGATAATCATTCAAGTTTGTTGCTTATGCCAGTGCTGCTCAGTGGGTTTTATCGTTCATATAGTGAAATTTTTGATATAGGTGGCCTAGGTCTTGTATACTACCACAATGAACAAAAGCACACAAATGATGCACGCCGCCTTGTGCTTTTAGGAATACTATTTGATGAAAAGAAAAGACCGCAGCGTCAGTATCATTCAGTGGGAAGTGTGTGGGGCATATTATGGAATTATGAGGTGGAACAGGAAACAGGATTTGTCAAATTTTCCATTTTGAAAGGGCTGTATAAATACGTAGAACAAAATGGCCAGAGGAAGCATACGTTTTTGTGGTTTTTATAAAATTATAACAGATCTAAAAGTTAAACATTGCCCCGGCATTTAGTGTGTACCGCTTTGCTGAATGCTCGTTGTCGTGTGACATTGATATGCGTTGCAATTCACCAAACACCAGAATCTCTTGGGTTATATGAATGCCCGATCCTATTGCCCACCAGGCACTGTTAAAGAATCGTGTCTTTTCTTTTTTATCATATCCATAATCATATTTGAGTTCACTGAAAAGAGCAATGCCAACTCGTGCATACGGGGAAATTATTTCGCTTGCGGTTATCATAATGATTAGATCAGGTCCCCATGATTGTAACACAGTGAATTTTCGCTTGTCGCCATTAAATGTATATTGTAACCGTTCCCCATGGTAATAGATACCCAATCCAAACATAATTACTTCAGTGTCAACGTTAAGGTGTCCCATTAGGCCATAGTTAAATCCTTTGAGTGAGTCATACTCCTTGTCATAAAATTCTATTTTACCATAGGGGGTATATCCTCCCATAACTGCAATATCAGCTATTGCAAACGATACAGAAGGGATAGCAACTATACATAATGCAAGAAAAATGTGGGTGATGTATGGTTTCATGGGTATCCTCATTCAATGTGTTTTTAAGAACTTTGATTTTTTTCACTAATTATTTCCTAATAATATAATGTATGAAATAAAACAATGCACATCACATATTTTTTCATGAAGTATTATTTTTGAAAAATTAATTAAATTTTTCAATACTTTTTTCAGCCCCATCAAATAAAAGTGTAAATATACCATAGGGCCTGCGAATAGTTTTTCATATTATCCATGCTATTTTTTTCCGACAATATATAATAAACATGTTATGCTAAAAAAGGATTGTGCACAATGAATATCCCGTTTCATGTTCCCTATATTGATGATAGTGACATAGATGCTGCGGTGAGTTCTATAAAAAGTGGCTGGACCACAATGGGTCCAAAAACCATTGAGTTTGAAATGCGCTTCAGTGAATATACAGGTATTCCTTTTGCAGTGGCGGTAAGCTCCTGCACAGCAGCATTACATCTGGCACTGAAGTTGTGTAATATCACACAAAAAGATGAGGTGATAGTCCCTGCAAACACATTTGTTGCTACTGCTGAAGTTGCTCTCTATTGCGGTGCAACTCCTGTCTTTGCTGATATTGAAAAAGATACTCATTGCATCAGTGTTGAATCAATTCTTAAGTTATTATCGCCACGTACAAAAGCCATTATTCCTGTGCATTACGCTGGACACCCATGCGCTATGGATGCAATAATGGATATTGCACGTCAACACAACCTCTATGTGATTGAAGATGCTGCACATGCACTTCCATCGTGGTATGGTACCAAACTTGCTGGTACTATAGGGGATATTGGTTGCTACAGCTTCTATGCAACAAAGACATTGTCAACAGGTGAAGGCGGCATGCTGGTAACAGGCAATGAAGAGTGGGCACAGCGTGCACGGTCGTTGCGGCTTCATGGAATGAACCGTGATGCGTGGAAGCGCTATACAAAAGGTGGCAGTTGGCAGTACGATATACATGAACCTGGATATAAATACAACATGACTGATGTTGCTGCTGCGATGGGATTGACGCAGCTACAAAAGGTGGAAAGGCTTAAGGATTTGAGGGAAGCGATAGCTCATAGATACAATGAAGCCTTTGCTAATAATGATGTCTTGATTCCCTATATTGTAAAAGAAGGCATTTCAGCGTGGCATCTTTACCCGCTGAAGCTTAATCTGGATGCGCTTAGTATAAGCCGAGATGAGTTTATTTTAAAATTAGAAGAGCGTGGGATAATGACAAGTGTTCATTTTATTCCACTTTACCGCTTTTCATATTTTGTTTCTCTGTATGGGAATAAAGAAAAAGATTTCCCTAATGCCGAATGGGTCTTTGCGCGGGAGATTAGCCTGCCTATATATCCTTCAATGACGGATGAGCAGGTAAGCTATGTAATTGAGAACGTGTGTACTATTGCAAAGGAATATAAAAGATAACTATGAAGAAAATTGCATATATACCAAAACTTTCAGCTATTGCCTATATCGTTGCTGATGCTGTAAGTATTGTAGCAAGCTATTTCTTTGCAGCACAAATATTGCAATATTCAGGTCATACGATCATTACCACTTCTGTTATTCATTTAATGGGTGTGATGGTTGGGTTGTATATGGCTCAGAGCTATCGCATTCTATGGCGCTACGCTACAATTCAGGATTATTACCGGATAATAGGTGGTTTTGTGGGCGGTAGCATTGCAGTATTAGCTATTGGTTTGTTTATTCCTGCCATTCATACCCAGGGTGTTATTGTATGTGGCAGCATGGGCCTTGTGATAACAATTACTTATAGAACAGTGGTAAGGGAAGTAAAATCACACAGCGCTGCCCCTCCTAAAAAGAAATCAAAACTTATTCTTATTGCCGGCGCTGGTGAAGCGGGCAGAACGCTGCTTGCTGAATTTAAGCGCGATGGAAGGGCTGATAACATCATAGGTTTTGTGGATGATAACAAACAAAAAGTTGGGACATTGCTGTGTGGAAAGCCTGTACTTGGAACTACTGAGGATATTCCTGCTATTGTGGAACAATATCATGTGAAAGAATGTATAGTGGCAATGCCCTCTGCATCACAGAAAGACATTGACCGTATAATTAAAATTATTCGTTCATGTGATAATGTCACCATTTCTATATTGCCGGCAGTAACAAAACTTTTTGAAAAGGCTCTGACCCCTGAGCTAAGGGGAATAGGTGTTGAAGAGCTTATAGGCCGTGAGGAAATAGAAATCGATAGTATGTTAATAGAGGACTATTGTAAAGGGAAAACTATTCTGGTTACTGGTGCAGGTGGTAGCATTGGTTCTGAAATTTGCAGACAGCTTTTGCAGTTTAAGGCAAGCCGTATTGTTGCTCTTGGGAGAGGTGAGTATTCAATATATAATTTGCAGTGTGCTCTTGGTAAGTATGCACGGTATTTTGAAGATGCTGATATTGTCTACTATATTGCTGATGTCAATGATGCAGTCCGAATGCAGAAAATTATGGAAAAAGAAAAACCACATATTGTGTTTCATGCTGCTGCACACAAATATGTTGATATAATGGAACAAAATCCACAGGAAGCAATACGTAATAACTGTATAGGAACACGCACTGTACTTGAGGCAGCGTGTAATGCAGGGGTACAGCAATTTGTGTGCATTTCTACGGATAAAGCGGTGCGTCCGGTAAGCGTGATGGGCGCAACTAAGCGTATGGCTGAGATTATCACTCTTGCCTACAATTGCCAACAGATGCGCACATGCTGTGTACGTTTTGGCAATGTCATTGGGAGCCGTGGTTCGGTCATTCCTCTTTTTTATCAGCAGATTGCAAATGGGGGACCAGTAACCATAACCCATCCTGAGATGACCCGATACTTTATGAGTATCCCTGAGGCTGTGATGCTGGTAATTCATTCTGCGGTTCTTTCACAAGGCGGTGAAATCTTTGTCCTTGATATGGGCAAGCAATACAGGGTAGAGGAGGTCGCACGGAATTTAATCAAACTTTTGGGATATGAACCTGATAGTGATATACAAATTGTGTATACAGGTATACGCCCTGGTGAAAAACTTCATGAAGATTTGTGGGATCAGGGTGAAGAACTACTCTCCACAGCTCATAAAAAAATATACCGCATAGCTCACAATGGATACGAAGAGCTATCGGTACGAAAAATAATAAAGCTAACACCAGAGTATGTACAAAATTTAAGCAATGATGAGTGCAAAGAAATAATTAAAGCGATAGTTACTGAGTACAAACCCTACAGCTAATATATTTCATCGTGCTAATGTCAACAGGCATAATTGTATTTTCCTAAAATATTGATGAAACTTAAAGTTTAAAGTGTAACATTTAGATGATACTGTAACTGTTTATGATTGCTACTTTAGATGCTTTTATATATCCATTGATATATAAACTTGTATCATCTGTACTTTATTTTTTGTTTGCAGTACATACGTAATCAACAATGTCAAAAAACATTATACCAGTAACGATATTATTTTTTTACGTATTTCAAGGGTGCTGTAATTTTTGCTTTGCCTCTATACATCTCTTTTTTCCTTTTTATGTGGATTTTTTAGCATTGTAAGTAAGTGATGCTTTTTGTTTAAGTCATTGTAACTCGGTAGATAACAATGGGCTTACCCTACGTGAAATTTCTTGAAGTTAAAAATTATTTTGTGTATACAGCATTTTTTGGGTTATTTCACGTTCACTACTGGTTATGTATGTATAAATCATCATAAGAGTCTATATATGTGTAGTTGTGTATGAACAATCTTTGTACCATATATCTTTTTTATGTGGGTTACATTGTTTTGTGGTGCACCTCATTTTTGGATGTGCATTTTATATAATTTCCCTTATTTTTATTTCATAAACATTGTTTGTAAGTTAAAATATGGTGGATTCTTTTTAATGATGTTTTTTTTCTTTATATTTTTTTTAAATTCTATTGCATTGTTATATCAACTTAAGATTTATGCAATTGATTGTACACAACCAGTATCTAGTATGAATTTAATGGCATTTAATCTAAGCTGATATATAAATTTTATCAATATAAAATACGTTGTGCAGTTTTTTTGTTACATGGCAGGAATACATCTAATTAACTAGAGTAAAATAAATGATAAATCCTATAATTTTCAACTGATTTACTATGTGGCTGTAACATTTCTGCCACATTATAATCAATACCCGAAGCAATTAAAAACGGCAGTGCTTCTTGTACAACAGGCGGTGGTATATATTCAAAGCTTTGCAAACAGGTAGTAATGATGTTATGTAAAAACTCCTGCATCATTGCATCGTCAAACACAAAATTGCCGGTATCATCGTATAAAGGCATGGTAAAAGACAGCATTGATGGAATATCCCCTGTAGTAAAGAACACGTCGATTGCATTGCCATGATTGGTGACATTTGCTACCTGCATGATGCTCACGGTATCGTCACTTAACGAAAGTGCTCTGCACAGCTCTTTTTTTTGATAAAAGGCAAATTCCTGGTCAATGTTAGCAATGTATATGCGTATACCGGTGATCCTGGTGTGTTGAGCTATCGCCCCTATTTGCTTTGGGTATGAGGGATACACCTTTGTTGCCACTGTACCGGTTGCAGTATAAAATCCAAATTTTTTAGTGGCACTTGCAATGTAGCAGCCAAATTGTGCAAGCAGCGGCGCAAGCCCAAAGCGTATAAAACCGGTTGAAGGAGCATACTGGCAATGAGTAACACCATGAAATATTATTTCTGATTGGATGGCGTTGTGCAATAGTGTTGGTGCAAGCGTCAAAAAAATATCGGTTATTGGACAAAAGGGGTGTAGGGTAATGGTTGCTGTGAATGGTTGCAGGGGCTTTGGGTGTATGGTGATTATATTGTTGGTGTAGCTACATTGCACTGAAAGATTTTGTAATACCTGCACCAATGCATTGAGAGTACGGCTGTAGTGTGTATGCTGCCATATAGATTCATCAACTGTAATGGTACAATCTTTCTTTAAAGCAAGTGCTAGTGCAAGCGCATGTCGTACTATGGTAAAGGTTGGTGCATGTACGTGCAACATCATTTATATAGTTTTTTCAAGGTATGGTTTCAAAACATCAGGGATGTTTATAGTGCCATCTTTAGTTTGGTAGTTTTCCATTATAGCTGCAAGAGTTCGCCCTGCAGCAAGCCCTGAGCCATTTAGTGTATGTACCAGCACTGGCTTTTCGCCTTCTTTTTTTCGATAGCGTATGCGCGCACGCCGAGCCTGATAGTCAATAAAATTTGAACATGATGAAATTTCCACATATCGACCTAATCCCGGCATCCACACCTCAATATCGTACGTTTTAGATGAAGCGGCTGAGGTATCAGCGCTGCACAGAAGCACCACGCGGTAATGCAGATTGAGCAGTTGCAGCACTTCTTCAGCGTCAGCAACAAGTTTTTCAAGCTCATCAAACGAAGACTCAGGTTCAACAAATTTAACTAGCTCCACTTTCTGAAACTGATGCACGCGTATGAGCCCGCGTGTATCTTTGCCAGCAGCACCTGCCTCACGCCTGAAACAGGATGATTGCATGGTAACATAAATAGGCAAATCTTTGCCATCAAGGATTTCATCTCGATAGAGGTTGGTAAGGGTAACTTCGGCGGTTGGTATAAGTGAAAGTGCATCACGCTCAATGCGGTAGTATTCATCCATAAATTTGGGATACTGGCCAGTACCTATCATACTGTCATCATTCACAATGAAGGGGCCAAACACTTCAGTGTAGCCGTGTTTTTTTGTGTGCAGGTCTAACATGAAATTAATAATTGCGCGCTCTAACTGGGCAGCAAGTCCCCTGTACACGTAAAAACGGGCACCCGCAATTTTAACACCACGCTCAAAATCAAGTATGTTGAGCTGTATACCTAAGTCATAGTGGGGCTTTGGGGTAAAATCAAACTGCGGTTTTTGTCCCCAGGTGCGGACTACCACATTGTCGTTTTCATCGTTGCCAACGGGAACTGATTCATGAAGAATATTTGGTATTGAGAGCATTAACGTATTATAGGTTTCTTCAATACTTGCTATTTCTTCTTCATATTTTTTTATTTCATCGCCAATACCGCGTACCTTTTCCATAATTTCCACAGGGTTTTCCCCTTTCTGTTTTAGTGCACCAACCTGCTTTGAAAGCGTATTGCGCTGAGTTCTGAGTTCATCAATCTTTGCAATCAGGCTTCTTCGTTTTGCATCAAGCTCTTCAAGCTGTGCAATATCAACAGCATCTTCCATTTTGCGGATTTTTAATGTGTATTTCACGCGCTCAATATTTTCTCGGACAATCTTAGGGTCTATCATACTGCAACCTCTATCACTTCATAAAATATGTGTAAATAGTAATTGGATAGAAGCAATTTTTGTCAAGAAACAAAGGATAAAATATCAGAATTGGCGGATAGCCCGTACTCTGTATGTATTGTTTTTATATTGTGTGCTCTGTGCGCCTGTGCCAAAATTTTGGCACCATGCACGGCTTTGAGTATACTCAGATGAACTCCAGTAATTATAGCTGGTAAAGTTACCAATACTAGATTTGTATTGAAACAAAAGGTTAAGCTCATCCTTTGAAGGCAGGTACCAATCATTGTAGTTGTTATAGATCATAGATGCACACAATTTTGCTGCATACTGACCACTGCCAAGGATTTGCAGTATTGTGAGTGTATTTATGCGGCCAGTTCCAATTTGAGTGGCTGTTGCCCCCGTTGTTCGGTATTGCCCTGCCTGTAATTGCTGTTCCCACACAATTCCTGAATCACTTATGTCAAATCGCATAGCTTCTAAGTAGCGCCATCCATCACTATAGTACCCTTTATCGTAGAAAACATATCCGCCGGCAGGGCCAGTATCTCGTACAATGTATTGTCGGTACTGGGCATACAGCTGCAGTGATTGCTCTATTGGGTAAGAATTGCCGGGAAGGTATGTATTGCCAAAGCTATCGCCCCAGAAATCAAAACAATAAGATACTCCATCCTTATTAATAATTGCAAGATTGCCGCTATTATGGGCGATAGTTACCAGCTCTCCCTGCTCGTAGAAATTGTTATCCACAGGAACAGTGCCCGTTGTTGCTCCGTTTGCATAATAGGTGACCGTAAGTGGTTTTGGAATAAATTGTGCGATGAGTTCAATATTTTGGTTTTCTATAAGAACTAGATCACCAGGCATATACTTCATTTGGTTACTCATGGTAAGCCATCCATTAAATTTATATCCGCGTTTTTGAAGATTGCCGGAATTGGGGAGTATACAGGCATATTCACCGGTGATGTAGTAATTGGTATCAACAGGAGGTAAGCCCGTTTGTGCTTCTCCTGCAAAATATATTACCTGATAAACAGTGTCATTAGTAAAACATGCGTACAGCATTGTTGATTCAGTGATAACAAATGTGGATCCAGGTTTTATGATGTCAGCTCTACAATTGCTGTACAAACTCCATCCTATGAAGCTATAATTTTCCATGGCAAGATTAGTGTTGGGCAAAACCTTTACAATATCATTGGGCCTATAGGTAGTGGTGTCAATTGGTGGATTTCCTTCTGCTCCGTTTGCATTATACACCACTATGCATGAAGTAGTAGTGGCATTTAAGTCCTGATAGGGTAAACTAATTTCATCTTTGCCAGTATTGCTACATGAAACGATTATTATAAATAACAAAAAAAAGTATTTTTTCATAGATAGCTCCTAAGAGTAAATTATTGGTAGCTATCTATATATACGCTTATACATTAAAAAAATTATTTGATTATAAAAAAATTTAGAAATTATTTTTGGGGTTGGAGCATGCAATAGGTACCAAATTAAAATGCAAATAATACAACAAAATCATATAGCTTTTAAATGAGAGTATACGATATACACTATGTACAGTTGGTATGATGATTGTATGATGAATGTAACAATGTTGAGGATGAAAGAAATTGGTCAGGGACGGAATCGAACCGCCGACACGGGGATTTTCAGTCCCCTGCTCTACCGACTGAGCTACCTGACCAACTGTTATGGGTGTACACTTAATGAAAGGGTCCTAAAATGTCAATACAAAAATTTTTGGCAATTGGTTTTTTAATAGCAATTATTGCATGCTTTTGCTCGGAAACATATTGTGAACAAGAAGCTGCCTTTTATTACAGGAAAGCACAGATTCAATATAAACACCAGATGTATAATTATGCTATTTTGAGTCTGGAATTAGCTCTAGGCTCTGACCCCAGGCATGTGGAGGCAGCAAATTTACTGGCAAAAATTTACCTAGAGAATTACAATGATAAGGTCAAAGCTTTGCAATATTTTTTACAATCATTGCAAGCAAACGATGCACAACCTGATATTCATCTTGAAGTAGGGAAATTGTATTATTTTTTCAACGAATATCAAAAAGCAAAGCAACACCTGACTAAAGCTATACAGCAGAAGCAGTTAGTGTATGCACATTACTATTTGGCGTGTATTTACAATATTGACAAAGACTATGCTGCTGCATCAATACATAGTGACCAATGTAACCGGTTAACTGACGATACGGTGCGCATTGAAATGGAAAAGGGGTCTAATGCCAAAATGAAGGGAAACTTAGATGAGGCAATAGCTCATTATTTAAAAGCCATAGAAATAAATCCTGCAAGTAGCAAAGCATATATGGAATTAGCATTGCTGTACCGTATGAAGAAAAAACTTGATAAAGCAATTGATATCCTTGAAAATTGCATTAAGGTTTATCCAAATGATACTAATACACTGCTTACTCTTGCACATGTGTGTGCTGAGTACAAACATCCAAAAAGGAGGGCTTTTTATATTAATAGAGCTATCGCATTATGCAAAATAGTCATAGCAAATGACAGTTCACGTTGTGAAGCATATTCATTATTATTTGAAATATATAAGCAGCTTAATGATGCTATATTGCGTGACGAAAATGCAGATTATTACAACAAGTGTTTGGAATCAACAAGCAATTAGTCAAATACAATAGTTTTATTTGCATAAACTAGTACTTTATGTTCCAGATGTTTTCTTACTGCGCGCGATAGCACTAGCTTTTCGATATCTTTACCTTTTCTGATTATATCATCAATAGAATCTTTATGAGACACACGAATGACATCTTGTTCTATGATAGGCCCCTGATCTAATAGTTCGGTCACGTAGTGACTTGTTGCGCCGATGATTTTAACTCCATGTTGATATGCCTGGTGGTAAGGTTTGGCTCCTTTGAATGCCGGCAAAAATGAGTGATGGATATTGATTATCTTGTTAGGATAATGTGAAACAAAATCTTGTGATAATATCTGCATATAGCGGGCGAGCACAATGCAATCAACATCATGATCTTTAAGAATTGAAAGCTCTTTTAGTTCCTGTTGTGATTTATTTTCTTTTGTTTTAGGGATTACAAAAAAGGGAATATTAAAATATTTGGCGATAGTTCCTAATAATTCATGATTGCTTATAATACAGGCAATATCGGTAGCAAGCTCACCTTCCTTTGCTTTAAGAAGAATATCGTACAGGCAGTGATCCATTTTGGAAACAAAGATAGCGGTCCGTTGGCGTTTATCTGAAAAATGTAGGTGCCAGTTCATTTTATATTGGGATGCTATTGGCTCAAAAGCATGTACAATATCATTTTTATTTATTCTAAAATCATTCAAATCCCATTCAATACGCATGAAAAAAGTGCCAGACTCTTCATCTGCATGTTGGTCAGAACGCACGATATTACCATTGTTTGAAAATATAAAATTGGAAATTGTAAAAACAATTCCTTTTTTGTCGGGGCATGAAATAAGTAAAATTGCACTTCCTTTAGAATGCAAAGTAACCCTCTCTGAATATGCATTATTGTGAATAAAAGTATTGAAGGCTAATTATTGTCAATAATATAATCAAAAATATAATGCTCTGACCCCTACATTATACCCACCCAGCAATTGAATATCTCTTGCGGTAAACTTCATCATACCGTAAGAATTTTGCTAATCGTTCTGCAAATGTCTTCCCTAACTGCAC
>JAOAIH010000061.1 GCA_026414805.1 Spirochaetota bacterium
CGGGCTATAATTTGCAATGAAATGGTATCGAAGTATGAGTGAAGAGCAGTTACCATTTTGAAAATATCACTTGCTCTGCCTTTTGGTATCTGGAATTGCAAATTGACTTCTGGTAATGTTTCATGAGTTTCTGTTTTAGGAGTATGGGTAGGATCCTGTACTACATCCGGTTGTGAAGCAGTGTAGGTGCTACCATGATAGGTTGTGGTAGTTGTAGTGGTAGTTGTAATAGTTTGTTGCCTTATTAGTTCTTCGCATAATTCTTTTCTAATTATTATTTCATTACCAGTGAGACTAACAGATGCTTTTTCTTTATAATAAGTACATTGTGGAGTATTACCGTTGAGTAAGCCTAAACCAAAAAGGCCTTTTTCAACACCTTCTGTAATTGCTTCTTGCAGAATTATTTTGCCCTGTAACCTTGGCTCACCAGGAGTTCTGTAGCAAGCATTGGCAATTTGCTCAGTTACAATGTATTCATTTTTCCCTAAATATTTTTCTTTAATTACAAGCGGAGCAAGCTTTTCAATAATATCATTATTCTGTTTGAGCTTTTCATAAATTTCTTCATCAAGTGATTTTTGTACTCCATACGTTGGAATGCCAAGGTCATCTTCTTTGTATGCATCTCTTGTTGGAATTATAATTGTCCTATATAATTTTCTAATTGACTCTTTAACATCTGACTCCAATTTTTTTAATTCGCTTTTAATCAGCTTTCGCTGATCATCATTTATTGGCAAACTTTTATCATTATCTATTGCTTGGTATGCTTTATATTTTTTAATTGTTGTTAAAAATCCTTGCCGTTCAATTTCAAGAGGAACAAGAAAAAATATTGTGTTGCAATTAACTCGTGGGGTATTACCCTTATTTTTAATTATTGTTATGACTTTTTCTGGATTTAATTGTCGCAATACTACAAGTTTTAAGTCTTCATTATCAGCTATTGCTGATGTATCTTCCTGCCATATATATACCTGAAAACGTCTATTTGACAATGACTGCTTCAGTAATTCAAATTCTAATTCGGTAATATCTTTTTCGTTAATGTTTTCCATTTTGGTTAAAACAATACGATTGATGTTTGGCTGGTTGGAAAATAAATATCTATCATTTTGGACCTGGAAATAAAAAAGCTTGCTTTTAAGCTGTTCAACTGCTTCAGCTACCACACTTGCAGGATTATTGACCGTTGTTGCCGAACGCTTAATTTCGGCTAGCGATGACCCTTTTTCCAAACCGCCAGAAAATGAATACATAAAAATCGTTGTTGATGCTCGTGTAGCAAGATGTAATCCCTTATAAGCATCTCCTAAACTTATATCTATCTTTTTACTGCCTGCTTCTGCATCAGTTATATCCTGAGCAATAACGCTGTTATACTCATTGCCAATATGTTTTAATAATTCCTGTCGTATTTCAGGGTTTGCAAGATTAAAATCAGCTAGGCTAATATACGGTTTGGTACTATCTTTTAATGATGCCACCACAAGTGAAAGAAGGCGCAAAACGCCACGAGTACGTTGAAAAGTTGGGAAACTTCCCCACCTTTGGTATAACACATCTATTACTTCAGGAAGGAATGGATATGAATTGATAAATCTGTCTCTGTATTCGGTAGCTTCCATACCTGCAGGCAAAATGCCCTCATTTTGAATAAAATTAACAAATTCTTGTACAGTATTTATTACTTGATTATGATTGACAGTAACAAAGAGCCGCTGCCGTATTACCTTTGCAATTTCAGATTCATCAACCGGTGTATAAATTTTTTCAATTCTTCCTACAACTTTCTGTAACTGACTGTAAAAACGCTCAGCTTCATGGTCATAATGCTCCATTATACTTGAAGGAAGCGTCACAATGAGGGCTGTTTTTTCAAGGATAGAAATAACTTCGGTTAACTCCTGCATAAATGCCATTGTCTGTGCAGCAAGCGTGCTGCTTTCAACTGGTGTGCCAGCTGCTTTTGTGATGTATTCAAGCAATTCGTCCATTAAGATAACAAGAGGTTGATGAGGTAGTAACACTTGTTTTAATTTTTCTTTACCTGGTGATGTACGTTCAGTTAAAATTTTATTACTGCCCGTGAGCTGTTTTTCAATAATACTCCACAGTGTATCAGTAGCGCTTAAATTAGTACCAACAATAACAATGACTTTTGCATTCCATTCCTTTGCCTTATGCATTATTGCAATAAGTGAATGAGTTTTACCACCACCAAAAGGTGTTTGGATTTGTATTGTTGGATCGCCACCCTTGCCATTAATTCGCTTTAGTATAATTTCCATTAGGTTAGTGAGACCTTTTGTCATATATGTTTTTTGGAAAAAGAGGGCAGAATCTTTGTATTCTGCAGGGCCACGGTTGTGATACGCCTCCCAAAGGTCAGCGGCAAATATATCCATAGTAAGCCGCCCTTCAAGAATGTCTTTATGTGGAATAGCTATTGTGTGAAATGCATTCATACGTTTTACCTCACAGGGTAGTGTTTAATCATTAAATAATTTTTGATTGTTATTTTTATCATCGATGTTCTTTTGTAATCGTTCTTTACCAGCCAAAAACCCATCCAAAAGCTTTTTTTCTTTACTGTCTACTGGTAAACATTCAGATATTGCCTGAGCCACACGGTAAAATGCTTCGCTTTTACCGTAGCCGCTTTCAGAAAGCCTTTTGAGCAAATCGGTTTGTTTGCTCTTTTCCCATAAAATGAGCACATGATGCAGTACATCAATAAGCTCGTTTGATTTTTCCAGCTCTTCAATTTTCCTATCTTGTGGTCCAAGGGTGCTTACAAATTCTTTTTCTTTTAATATAAAAGTATTTTTATTCCAGTACTGGGTAAGGTCAATCCCGCAGCTTGTGGCTAGCTTGCGCGCTTCATCAAATTGCACTTTTGCTTCGCCGTATTCCCAGCGGTAAAGCACATAAAAACGGGTAAGTTCGTTAATTTCGGCAGCAAAGCCATTATGCAAAATTTTGCGTACGGCATAATCAGTTGCAAGTTTGCGTATATCCTCAAGCATTACATCCGCGCGTATAATGGTGCCTTCATAGTCCATCACCTTTTGATATTTGCCAAATACTTCAATACCTGATCCAATTGCGGCAATAAAAAAGTCCGCTCCGCTAATGCCTTCCGCCCACAAGCGATCAAGCTTTTGATTCATATAGTTTTTCAGCTCTTCCTTAACCTCGTTGTAAAAGCCAGTTTCTATGCGCTCAAGCTTGCGCGCAACAATGTAAATGGAAGAAGCCAATGAAGCTGTTTCTTTAGCATTCAGGCGTGCCTGCATTTCGGTATTTATTGGCCAGGATGCGTTTACAACCAAACCGCTGTCTAAAAGGGCATTTATGACTGTTTCCCAACCAGCAGTGGATTTATGAGCATAGACAATAACAGCAATGCCGCCAGGCTTTAATATGCGATACATTTCTTTGAATGAAAGCGATAGTTGTCCTTCAAAAAATATTTTAGCTTTTTCTTTATCCTTATGAAGAGTTACATTTGCAATAATTTCACCACTTTTTGGGGTAAGTGGAGTTGCAAAAAGATCCGGGAATAAATGTCCCACAGTGCGCTTGAGCCATACATAAAAAAAATCTGATAGCACTGCATAACTTACATTATCATAATATGGGGGATCGGTAAGCACTGCATCAAAATAATTATCAGGATAGGGGAGGTTAACTGCTGAAAATTGTGTTGTCATTAGTGTTATTAATTTGCTGTTTATTTTTAAAGATGAATAACTTTGTATTTGCAGTATATGTTCTAAAGCATTAATTATCCAAGTTATTGATGAATACCAATCAGCGTTTCCACCTATAATATTTCCCTCAGAATAATCCCAAGTCATAGCTAATGCTTGTCTACCCATTCCAGGATTTATTAGTTCTCGTGTATTATGCCAGTATCCTAATGATGTTTGGTAAATGGATATTCTATCTATACCAATCCCCAAATACACCGTAACCGCTTTTGCAAATTCCTCAAGTGTGGTTTTTACTTCAATATTCTTTTCATCTTTATTTGGTTCATATGCGTTTGTTAGTGATTGTTGTAAAGGTATCGTATGCAATTGGCTGCACATCATTTCATAGGCTCTGCGCACAGCATCAGCAAAAACTAATAAGCTAAGTTTTTGACGTGGATTAAAAAGATCGCCCCATTTTTTGAATCCATAACCCCTTCCTGCAACTGTTGTGGGGTCATCCTGATCCATATCTTCATCCGGAACTGGTTCCATTCCCCACTTTTCACGCAACTCACTTATTTTAGTTTCAAGCGCTTGCTTTGCTTTTTCAAAGATGCGTATATCATCATCTGTAGCCAGACGGTAGTATTTGCCACTTTTGTTTGAAAGAGTATACACCACTGCAACCATCCGCTCGCCAGCTTTGCCGCTTTGAAACAGCTTGCGTGTGGTTTTATCATCAATCACTGCACCGCAAGCAGGGCAACGCACATTGGCTCGCGCTACAGTTCCTTCTTGGGGGTTAAAACCTTTTGGCCATGGATTGTAGCCATCTATCCCTTGCGCTACAATTTCAAATACAACAGGGTTACCTGCACCGCGTACCACAGGGTGCAGGGCAATCTTTTTTTTATCTTTTTTTGCCAGCCAGTACTGTCGCATCAAAGGTATTTCAATTGCGCAGGCTGGATTTTGGCAGGGAACAGTGCGTGCCCATATATAGCCAACCGGGGTTTGGTTTTTCACTGGACTTTCATAAAATTGAGCTAATTCTTTTTTAGCTTCTTCAAGTACCCAGTTACCCCAGTATTGTACTGCAGCAAGAAGCGGATTGGTATGACCTGCATAATCGCCATAAGGCAAAGTATTAGATTCGCTATGTTTATTTGATATACTCGTTTTGCTTTCAATATTGTGATGCAATAGCTTCAATTTCCCAAATTTTTGTGGATACTCAAGCGTTGCTTTTTCAATGAGCACGGCAACCGGGTTATAGTCGTTTGCATAGGCTGCGCATCCAAGTCGCATCGCTTCAAGAGGATACGAACCTCCACCAGAAAATGGATCAATGACTTTGGGCGGTACACCCCCATTTGCTTTCAAAATTTCTTTTATTGCTTTTTCAACAATTTGTGAGTTGTTTGAATTTTCCCATTTAGATAGCTCTATAATAAAATTTCTTTTATTTTGCCATTCTAGTGGGTCTTGTGGCATGGGAACAAGTGCTGCGAATGCGGTTGCGCGGCTTGCTGCCAATGGTCGCCGTGCCCACCATATATGTAACGTGCTTATATGACCGTGGCGTATGTTTTTTTCTTTAGCTGAAATTTCACTCACCTCTTTTACAGGGAATGAGGCTTCAATGAAACGTTTGTCATTCATTGTTTTGTCCCTTTATTGATAATCTGATCAATATTGATATAGTATCGTACTATCTTTTTTTGCGGTTCAATCGTCTTTGCTGGGTTTTTAATGATATGCAGTTGGGGATTTTTTGATGCGTTGAGTACCACATAAAGATAATAATCGTCTTCAAAGCGATGTGCCTTAAACCATTCATTTTGTGTTAATTCAACATCACCTATCGCTGCTCGTGCTTTGACTTCAATGTATCGTATATTTCCTGAACTATCGCTTGATCGTATGTCAAAACCTAAATTTTGCGCAGATACATCTTCAGGATTTCTTCCCTGACTTTTTTCGTATTCCATTGCAATGCGTATGCCAATAGCTTCAATTTCTTCATCACTAGTCATGTCGTCGTTTTTAGTTTTACCCGGGTATGGTGTAACCTTCACAATCCCAAGAAAACGTGGCATGCTCATGGTAAGGTTTTGTTCTTGCTCAACGCGGATTTTCAATTCTTCAAGAGCTTTTTCATATCCTTTTTTGCGGTCTTCTTTATTTCTGATGACAATATCTACATTTTCTCCTTTGTGTTTTCGGTCATTTAGGTCAATTAGTTCGTAATCAAGTTTATTTATTAAATATTCTAATGACCTCATGCCATATTTCAGTTTAATTTGGGCCTGGCGTTTACGTTCTTCAAGTAGTTCGTTTTTATAGAGTTCTAGTTTATGTATGGCATGGTTTTTGACTTTGTTAATACATTCGGGTATCGAAATAGTATTATATGTTGGGTTATTTTCCTCAACCAGATCCCATAAAATAAATGGTGATATAGATTTTATAACATCCTGGTTTATATAAAATGAAAGTAATCGCTTTCCTGCAATACTTCCAGTTCCATCTTTAATTTCACCTTCAAAAAAAAGAATATGTCCATCAAGATTGCCATCTGGATCATAAAATTGTGCACCTGAAAAAATCGTAGCATGAAAGTTATTCTCAACCCATTGTAAAACAGCTTCAAAAAGAGGATGTCCAAAAGAAATAAACTCTGCAGCAGGATTTTTTTGTGCAGCTTCTTTATCAAATGTTACAACGGGATATTTTTTTACAATGCTTCCATAAGACCGTTTAAATGCCTCATTATCCGCAATTTTTTTTATTTCAGACGGTATGGATTCAATTGCTAAAAAACCATTGTCAAGATGTTTAATTTTGCCATCACATTTTTCAAATGCTTTAATAAAAAAGTTTTGAGTATATTCAGGGATAAGCCGCTGTTCTTTTGCTTTTTGCGACAGCTCTTTAATACGTGTATAATCTATGTAACGAGTTGCTAATGTTTGTCCAAGATTTTCTTTTATTTTTGCTATATAGTCTTCATCAATTTTGAAATCAATGCTTTCTATAATTTCATCTATAGTGCGAGCGTTTACTGCGGCATCTAACATGGCTTGAGTAAACTGTTTATTGTCTATAACTTCGCCAAGAACATCAAATACTTTATCACTACCTAAAGCATTTTTAATTTCTTCAATTTTTTGAAATAGCCGTGTCATAACACGTCCTTCTCTAGTATCGCTTGCCACAAGATTGTGTATAAAAACTTCACGTGTCTGGCCATATCTGTGAATTCTACCCATTCGTTGTTCTAATCTATTGGGGTTCCATGGTATATCATAATTAATCATAAGATTGCAAAATTGCAAGTTTATACCTTCACCAGCTGCTTCAGTTGCAATTAGTAGTTCTGTTTCATTTTTAAATACACTCTCAGCTCGGATACGTTCTTCTAATTTCATTCCACCATGAATTGTATTAACTTTGTAACCCCATTGACTTAGTTTTGTTTTCAAATATTCTAGTGTGTCGCGCGATTCAGTGAAAATTAATATTTTTCGTTTATGTAGTTCTTGTACTTTTTTACTCAACTCTTCCAAAGATTCCTTTAATTTTTTTAACTTTATCTCTTCCTCTTTTTCAATAATATATAAAGCTTTGCTAATCAGGTCATCAATTATAACAATCTCTTTCTTTAATTCCTCTACGGTTTCGGCTGCACTTAATACCTCCCATTCATTTTCTTGTTCCCATCGTTCTTCTTCAGACATTTCTTCAATATCATCTATATCACTAACTTCATATATCTTTTTTGTTGAGGGGTTATTATTTAGTTCTTCTAAACGTTGTTTTCTACGTTTCAAAGATTGTAATAATGCATATGTACTTGAAGCCAATCGTCTTTGTAATATAACTAGGGCAAAAGCTATATTTCTTTTCTTATTTTTTGATAAAGCCAAATTATACTGGCTTTCAACATATTTTGATAACTCATTATATAATTCTTTTTCATGAGGTGAGTTTGTTCCTAATTCAAAAGTTATGGTATGCACATGCCTTGGTAAGAAAAGGGGGTTCCCATCAAAGTCATAAAGATCTTCTTTGATCCTGCGGATAAATAAAGGATTATCTTTGTTGTCAATAGATTCTTTTATAATTTCATTGGAAGCAAAAAAGCCTTGCCGCAGTAAATCAAGGAATAACCTAAAATTTTCAGGATCACCTTTATGAGGTGTTGCAGTCAAAAAAAGTAAATGATGAGATCTTGATGATAAAATTTCACCAAGTTTATATCGTTCGGATTTATCTACCTTTTCACCATATCGATATGCACTCATTTTGTGTGCTTCATCAACTATGATAAGGTCAAAATGTGTGGCTGCTAAGGTTTGGCGCACATCATCTCTTTTGGCAAAATCAATTGAAGTTATGATTTGATTTTCCTTATCCCATATGTTTGTTCTGTATACAGCATCAAATCGATTGCGGTCAACAACCTCAAACGTTTCATCAAATCTTTCTTTTAGTTCGCGACGCCATTGATCCTTGAGGTGACCTGGACTAACTATAAGAATTCTTTTTACTACTTGACGCAATTTTAACTCCTTGATAATTAACCCTGCCATTATTGTTTTACAAGCACAAGGATCATCAGCAATCATAAACCGTATTTGGGGATATTTCAATATGTATCCATATACTGCTTCAATTTGATGCGGCAAAGGGTCCACTTTTGATACGTTTACAGCCAACAATGGATCATACATAGAGGCAAATCGGTAGCGTAATGCTTCAATGGCACAAAAAACTTTCCATGCTTCGCTAAATAAAGAGCCCGTTTGCGAAAGGTTCTTAATTTGAGATAATTCACTAATTGGAATTACCTGATCAATTAGATTTCCACTTTTTGTGAGTTGTCCAACTATATTTACATATTCATTAGTGATTTGTATTTTTTTTACAACTACAGGTTCAGGCCAATGTGATGATTCAATAATATCTCCATCTATGATAGAATTAGTTATATTAACTGTTTCATTCATAAACTGTGTGAATTTAATTTTCAGAAAGTATATTTACATTATCCCTAAAGAATGTAAACTATTACGTTCTTTGTCAATTAAATTTGTAATACAATTTAATAAATAATAATTAATTAGTCTTAAAAACAATCATTTATAACTATTGATAAATTTTTCATCGTCCTTAAATATATAACAAACTAGTGACAAATAGTGTCCCTATGTAAAATTAATTTATTGATATGATTTTTGTTGTACAGATACTAAAAGAAATTAGCAAAATTAATGTTATACAAAAACAATTGATCCATCTATAATGTAATAGATTGTAAAATTTTTTAAAAACAAAATGATTAACAACATGCAATGGTAGGTATTATTGAAAAGAAAGCTAAAGTATAAAAATTCTTTTACTTTAATATCAGCTTAAAATATGTATTGGGATAATTTAGATAAAAAATTAATGGTTTAAAAAGGCATTGTTAAAGATAATTATTTAAAATTTTATTGATAAATGGTACCCCCTTTCATAATTTCTTGCCCATATCAAAAATATTATTGTAATATTGTAATATGTATTATAATAATGCACAAAAAATGATATGGGGGTTGGCTGTTCTATGACTCATCCTGAAATTATTCAAAAATATACACTAAAAAATCATGTACGCATCGTCACTGCGGCATCACTGTTTGATGGCCATGATGCATCAATTAATATTTTCCGCCGCATTATGATTGGCACTGGCGCCGAGGTCATTCACCTGGGGCACAATCGTTCGGTGTGGGAAATTGTAAAAAGCGCACTTGAAGAAGACGTGCAGGCAATTGCTGTTACTTCGTATCAGGGCGGACACGTTGAATTTTTGCAATACATGTATGATTTGCTAAAAGAAAACAATGCCCAGTCCATTAAAATATTTGCAGGTGGCGGTGGCACCATTTTACCTCATGAAATAAAAGAGCTTGAACGCTACGGCATTTGTAAAATATATTCGCCGGATGACGGTAGGGCAATGGGCCTACAGGGCATGGTCAATGACCTTTTGTCAAAGTGTGATTACCCGGTGGGCAATATTACACATCTTGATATTGAAGGAATAAAGCAAAAAAATATCAGGGCGATAGCAACTGCAATCTCTGCCTGTGAAAATTTCCGTGATACAGTAAAAGCTGATATTGCATCCATAGAAAAGTTGACCAAAGATAATAACACTATAGTTGTGGGAATAACCGGCACAGGTGGCAGTGGTAAGTCATCACTTATTGATGAGCTGGTGCTGCGCTTTCAGCAGTCAAATCCTGACAAAACCATTGCAATACTTTCAGTTGACCCAACACGGCAGAAGACCGGAGGAGCTCTGTTAGGTGATAGAATCCGTATGAATGCCATCTATCACCCCAATGTGTATATGCGCTCACTTGCAACCCGTGGCTCAAAATCTTCAGTAAGCCACAATATTAACGATGCAATACAAATACTGAAACTTGCAGGTTATGATCTAATATTGCTTGAAACATCAGGTATTGGTCAGGCACAAACCGATGTGCTTGATTATAGCGACATATCAATGTATGTAATGACGCCAGAATACGGCGCAGCAACTCAACTTGAAAAGATTGATATGTTGGACTTTGCCGATATAGTTGTCATCAATAAATTTGATAAGCTGGGTGCGTTGGATGCACTGCGCGATGTAAAAAAACAGGTACAGCGAAATAAAGAAGCGTTTGACAAAACTCCTGATGATATGCCGGTTTTTGGAACTATCGCAAGCAGGTTTAACGATGATGGAGTAAATGTGTTATTTAACTATCTCATTGAAACAATTAATAGCAAGAGTACCACCCGGTTTTTGAATTATGTTGCTGAAAAACAAAAAAAAGATATTTTATATATTGTACCGCCAGAACGCAGTCGCTATCTATCTGAAATTACAGAAACAATTAGAAAATACAATCACAAAGCAAATGAAGAAGCACTGAAGGCACAGTACTGTTTCAGTTTAAAAAACAGCATAGAGTATTATACTCAGCACAGCGGTGATACAAAGATTATTAATGATCTTAAGAAAAAATTTGAAGAAGCATACGCTTCGTTGGATGAGGAAAGCAAAAGAATATTACAGGAGTGGGAAGATAAAAAGAACAATTATCAGGGTGAATATTATACCTACAAAGTGCGCGGGAAAGAAATTAAAGTAAAAGCTTATACACAGTCGCTATCACACACAAAAATTCCAAAAGTGTGTATGCCAAAATTTAAAAACTGGGGTGATATCGTTGCATGGAGCATGCAAGAAAATGTACCAGGACAGTTTCCTTACACTGCAGGCGTGTACCCTTTTAAACGCGAAGACGAGAACCCAACCCGTATGTTTGCAGGCGAAGGTATTGCAGAACGCACCAACAAGCGCTTTCATTATCTTTCGTACAATATGCCAGCGGTGCGGCTTTCAACAGCGTTTGATTCCGTAACACTGTATGGATTTAACCCTGATAGGCGCCCTGACATTTATGGAAAAATTGGCAACTCGGGTGTTTCAATTTCAACACTGGATGATGTAAAACGGTTATACTCTGGATTTAAATTGACCGACCCCAATACCTCGGTAAGCATGACCATCAATGGGCCTGCACCAATCATGGCTTCTTACTTTTTTAATGCTGCTATAGATCAAGAATGTGAGCTGTACATACAGCAACATGGTTTAACTGATGAAGTAAAAAAGAAGATTGAAGAATTTTACCATAAGCGAAATGCTGTGCCACCTGTGTACCGCGCATCAAAATTACCTGATGGCCATAATGGATTGGGCTTACTGCTTTTAGGCGTTACCGGTGATATGGTACTGCCAGCAGATGTTTACCACAACATAAAAAATCATACGCTGCGTACGGTGCGCGGAACTGTGCAGGCTGATATCCTTAAAGAAGAACAAGCGCAAAACACATGTATATTTTCAATTGATTTTGCACTAAAACTTATGGGCGATATGCAGGAATACTTTGTAAAACATAAAATTAATAATTTCTATTCAGTGTCTATTTCAGGGTATCATATTGCTGAGGCGGGAGCCAACCCAATTACTCAACTGGCATTTACGCTTGCTAATGGCTTTACCTATGTGGAATATTACCTGGCACGAGGCCTGCACATTGATGACTTTGGACCAAATTTATCGTTTTTCTTTTCAAACGGACTTGATCCTGAGTATTCTGTTATTGGCAGAGTTGCCCGCAGGATTTGGGCAAAGGCAATGAAATACAAGTATGGCGCAAATGAGCGCTCACAGTTGCTGAAGTATCATATACAAACATCAGGGCGTTCACTGCATTCGCAGGAAATAGAGTTTAACGATATACGTACCACATTGCAGGCGCTTTATGCGATCTACGATAATTGCAATTCACTGCATACCAATTCGTATGATGAAGCCATTACCACACCTACCGAAGAGTCCGTACGGCGAGCGCTTGCTATCCAAATGATTATTAATCAGGAATATGGATTGGCAAAGAATCAAAATCCACTGCAGGGTTCTTTTATAATTGAAGAGCTCACCAATCTTGTGGAAGAGGAAGTGCTAAAAGAATTTGATAATATCAGCGCACGGGGTGGGGTACTTGGTGCAATGGAAACCATGTATCAACGCAATAAAATCCAGGAAGAATCGCTGTACTATGAAAATAAAAAGATGACAGGGGAACTTCCCATAATTGGTGTAAATACTTTCCTTTCAAAAGATGGAAGCCCTATTCAGGTTCCAGATGAGGTAGTACGTGCAACACCGGAGGAAAAAAATATACAGCTACAATCACTGGAGGCATTTCATGCAATGTGGAATCCTGAAGCTAGCAAAGCGCTTGAAAAATTAAAAACCGCAGTGAAGCAACATGAAAATGTGTTTGAAACATTAATGGATGTGGCAAAATATTGTTCATTAGGACAGTTAACCGGTACATTGTACAGTGTTGGTGGTATGTACCGGCGAAGCATGTGAACAATATGAGTTTATTTGACAAGTCTACGTACATACCTCTTGCAGAGCGCATGCGCCCTACAACTATTGAGCAGTTTATGGGGCAAAAGCACCTGCTTTCAAAGGGCAAGCTTTTATATTCTGTTTTTGAGCAGAAAAAGGCTCTTTCACTCATACTGTGGGGTGATCCCGGCACAGGTAAAACTACACTTGCGCATTGTATTGCCAATGCATGCAACATGGATTCTTACTTTATCAGTGCAATCTCAGCAGGAGTTGCTGATGTGCGCAAGGTCATCGATAAAGGCAAAGCCAATCGTGCAGCAGGTGTGCAAACACTTCTTTTCATTGATGAAATTCACCGCTTTAACAAGGCACAGCAGGATGCAGTACTTGGTGCAGTTGAAAACGGTGACATCGTCTTAATTGGTGCAACTACTGAAAATCCGTCATTCAGTATCATAGCGCCACTTTTATCGCGCACTCGAGTGCTTCGGCTGTATCCTCTCACAGAAGATGATTTGAGGGCGATAGTTACTAATGCATTGGCCAATGACCAGGAACTATCGCACAAAAACATAACGCTTGATGCTGATGCATTAGATGTGTTGGTACAGCTTGCCATGGGTGATGCACGTCGTGCGCTCAATATTCTTGAAGCAGCCGTGTTTTTAAAAGACACAGGTACAATAGACAAAGACACAATTTTTGAAGCTTACAAAGAACAGAGCATTGCCTATGACAAAGCAGGCGACAAACATTACGATACAATTTCTGCGTTTATCAAGTCATTGCGCGGCTCTGATCCCAACGCTGCCGTGTATTATCTTGCAAGGATGCTTGTTGCAGGTGAGGATCCTGAGTTTATTGCTCGCCGTATGGTAATCTTTGCATCAGAGGATGTGGGCAATGCTTACCCGTTAGCACTTACGGTTGCTACATCCGGGATGCTTGCAGTAAAAAATGTAGGGTTACCAGAATGTGAGATAATCCTTGCCCACATGGCAACATTTTTGGCAAGCTGTCCTAAAAGCAATGCATCGTATATGGCTCTGGTGCGGGCAAAAGAAGTGGCATCACAACAGCTACACGAAATTCCTCTGTATCTGCGCAATGCTCCCACTCAACTTATGAAGCAGTTGGGATATGCAAAAGGGTACAAATACCCTCATGATTATCCCGGGCATTTTGTTGATGAGGTCTATCTACCTGAAAAAATAAAAGATTTGATTTTTTACGAACCATCTGAAGAAGGGAATGAAAAGAATATAAAACAATGGTTGGCAAAACTGTGGCCAAAAAAGTATAAAAAGGAGAATGATGCATGAACCACAAGGAACGATTGTTTGAACTGCTGTTTACTAAATCATTTATGTACAGGGATAATCCACCGTTTACACTGGTAAGCGGAAAGCAGAGCCCCTACTACTTTGACTGTAAGGCTACAACACTTGACCCCGAAGGCTGTATCTTAATAGGAAAATGTATGTATGCATTAATAAAAGATTTAAATGCAGATGCTCTTGGAGGACTTACACTTGGTGCTGATCCCATTTCCCTATCAACGGCAATGGAAGCTTATAATCATGGTAAAACGCTGTATCCGCTTATTGTACGTAAAGAGCCAAAAAAGCACGGTACGCAAAAGTGGATCGAAGGCAATACATCTGGCGTAAAAAATGTCATAGCCATTGATGATGTTATCACAACCGGTGGATCAACAATCACCGCAATTGAACGGCTTACTGAATCAGGACTAAACGTAATTGCAGCAGCAGTTATTATTGACCGCCAAGAAGGTGGCCGGGAAGCAATAGAGGAAAAAGGTATTAAAGTTTTTTCTTTGTTTACGCGATCTGATTTTGATAAAAGAAGGTTGGCATAAAAATAAGGGGCGGCGCAATTGTCGCCCCTTATTGTAATAATTAGAAGTAGTACAGCAATCCAACGTTAAGTTTTACAATTGTTGAATCTCTGTCAGCAATATCGTGCCATAAATAACGCAACTCAACCATGAGTTTCCAGGGGCCTGCTAAATCAAAATCAATACCTGCAAATCCTTCAAGACCAGCATCAGAGTCACCCTTAGATGAATCATCTTCAAAGTTATAGTAGTTCAATGCTGGACCAAAACCCAAGAAAGGTGAAAACTGTTTTTTGCCCATGAAAAACCAGTACCAGTCTAAATGTATGCCATATACATCAGCATATTCAAAATTGGCATCTTCGTTTTCCAATGAAAGAAAATCAATACCTGGCCTAAACTGCAGATTATTGAATAAAAAAGTTCCCATGTCAAAAACAATACCAAAGTTCCAGGTATCGTCATAGGCATCTGCGTAGTCATCATACATCTTACTGTAGCCGCCTTTGATGCCTATACCAGCAGCAAATACACTTGAAGCTGTAAAAACCACCAGTAACACCAGTAATAATTTTTTCATACAACCTCCTGAATTTAAGTGTGTTTAAATGTTTTTTAAATTAACAGTAGAATATAAATAAATCAAGCACAAATTATTTTTTACAAACCAAATAATACTATAAATACATATTATTTAACATACATGTAATTATTTGTCAACGCTACATGCATTCTACTCAAAAAATATCAACGAGAGCGTGCTCTTTCATGTATAATGTTAATGGATTAATATTCATAAATAAGTTAGTAAAGTCATACTCTTTTATTCATGTGGGCTTTTTGGCTCAAAGTAAAAATATATGAAAAAAATATTATTTTTTTGTAATAACAGCTTTAGCTTTAATATACAGCTTTTGAGGTGATAGCTCTATGGCTCTGTCTATATATTTTTTTGCTGCAATGTAATCGCCGCTTTTATAGGCATATTTTGCCATAAGGTAATTTAAGCGATGAAATTGCGTATCTATCTTTGATGCTTTTTTTAAAACATGAAATGCTTCATTATAGCGTTGCTTTTTTGCATAATAGTGTGCAAGGTCAATATACGCTCCAATAAAGTTTGGATTGAGCTTTATTGACTTTTTTATAAGCTCAATAGCTTTGTCATAGAATCCCTGTGATGCCCACTGTAGCGCCATTTCATACAGGTCTTCAGACTCAATGTCATCGTAATACTTTGGCATATAATTTGTTGGTAAAATTTAGTTAAAATTTTTTATTTTTGAAACTCCACAGGTACAGCTGATGTAATGTCAATTGTAAAATTGTAAAAATTGTTTGAAAATGCTGTAATTTTAAGGCGATAGCTCCCTTTATTAAGCCTTTTGAGTGGATCATTTGTGTCATTGCAAACGTTTATATTGCTTTGAAATCGCCAGTTTATGTCAAAATTTTTTGCTAGCTCAGTGTAAACAGGCTTTGGAGGTTTTTTTGGAAAATGCGACACATCAACAAATGATTCAAGTATAAAGCCGCAACGCACCCTTTTTCCATTTTTATCCTGGGCAATAACAGTTATATCTAGACACTGAGTGTTTTGAATCAATTCAAAATATACTTCATAGGTTGGTGTTTTATCGATAAGATCTTTGCTTTTTGGCAGTGTTAACGTATCAGCTGAAAAAGAATATACCTGTGATTTTTGTTGATTATTGGAGACAGTAGAGCATGAAGAAACTAATGAGATAATAAATAAAATGATAATACTATAATAAAAAGATTTTTTCATGACTAATTTCCAATATTACAATTGATTAAGATAATATACAGTTGTTGTTTTTAGTTTTCAATAGAAAAATGATTATTGATGTAAGCAAGATTCCGGATCAAGTCCGGAATGACGCCACAGTAAGTCATGCTGAACTTGTTTCAGCATCTGAATACAAGCAAGATTCCGGGACAAGCCCGGAATGACGCCACAGTAAGTCATGCTGAGCTTGACTCAGCATCTCAATGTAAGCAAGATTCCGGATCAAGTCCGGAATGACGTTGGAGTGAATATTCCGCGTCAAGCCCGGAATGACGTCAGAGTAAGTCATGCTGAACTTGATTCAGCATCTCAATGTAAGCAGGATTCCGGGTCAAGACCGGAATGTCAGAGTAGGTTTATATTCCGGAACAAGCTCGCAATGACACCACAGCAAGTCATGCTGAAATATAAATTCTACTATAGTCATCGTGGTACATATAATATAGTAACATCAGTAGTGGTAACATGTTTTTCTATTTTATTGTCATCAATATTATATATTACAAGACCATTATAATTTATATCTGCAAGTTTTGAAGATATCACTAAATGATTACTGTCAAGTGAATCTATATTAAAACTTCCTGCTGAGCCAAAATTGTGAAGAGTTGGATAATTATTATCAGAGATAATTTGTTTGAGTAAATATTGGCCTGTTTCATATACAATGACAAAAACTTTGTCATCATCGGTAACCGTAACATCAATTAGTGAATTTCCTACAACAGTTGTATAGTTTAGTGAACTCGTTGTATTCTGTGTAATCCTGAATATGGAGTTTGCATTGTTGTAATTCCATATATAAAAATAATTTTTAGTTCTGTATCCGCCAAATGAGTTGGTTAGTGAAATACCTAAATTTGCGGTAAATAGTGGAGTACCTGGGTTATTCATAGTATAAATATTTACATCGTTTGCATTTGGCTGAGCAATGTATATTTCAGAATTAAATCCATTAAATATATCTAATGAATTTGCAGGGAATGGCCCAGCTGTTTGAATCCATATAGAGTTTTCAGATAATTGATTTAAGTATAAACTGGTAATGTCAAAACAGACAAACGAATCATGAAGTCCTATAACATTATTATAGCTGGGTGGTTGCGTTGTTACAACAGCCCATGTTGTTAAATCATTTTGAATTAATATTGTATTGCTGCCATCAAATACAATAACTTCACCTTTTCTATTGACAGATATGTCTAATGGAGGATTTGTTAATACTGGTGAAAGTTTAAATGTTTTTACATAATATAAATTTGCCAGTATAAGAGTATAGTCAACTCCATCAAACGCGATGGCATAGGCAGTTCGTGATTTTCCGCTTGCTATATCGTACATGTTAAGGCGGTCACATGCTACAAAGAAAAAAACTAAAAATGATAATGTCATGTGTAATAACTTTTTACCAATATTCATAAAAAGATCCTTTATTATAGTGTGTATATACTTTAAGTACATATAATATATATTGCGTAGTATATTAGGTCAACTTATAAAAGCTTACTGTACCTAATTATTCATGCAGGTTCAACTAAAAAATAATGGAAATTCCCAAAGCTATTTTTTTAGTATGTTTTTCTTAATGTAGATATATACATATAATGTATCAAATAACTACTTTCTTTATCTTTACTATAGTAGATTATTAAGGAGAATAGTAGTATTTGATGTACCTATAATTTTTAAAAATATTGTTGCACATTTAACGCTATGATGCAACTAATTACACTTTGT
>JAOAIH010000062.1 GCA_026414805.1 Spirochaetota bacterium
GATCTGTATATCGCCAATGGTATATACTTCATCTTTAAGGACCCGAATATTGTGATTTTTTATATAGTGTATAGCATTTTGTATCCCACCAATATATTCATGGTTACCAGGTACAGCAATGACACCATAGGGAGCTTTGAGTTGCACTAAGAGCTGGCCCAAATTATTTTCTATAACCGGTTTTAGGTCTTCATCCAGTATATCGCCACCAAATATAATAATATCAGGTTTTGCATTGTTGATTAATGTTATCAGCTTTTGCAAACGTGAATTAGCTATGATTGACCCCAAGTGGATGTCACTGGCGTAGGCAATACGCAAATGCTTTATTGTTGAGGGTTTATTAATCTTTAGTTCTATTTCTTTTACGTGAGGCACGCGTGCATTTATAAATCCAGCTGTAGATATAATTATACTAGCAATGATTACAATACCATACGCTATTTTTTGAAAATTAAGTGATTTAGTAAACAAAAGGATTATTCCCTGTATGCTGTCGATTATAATAAAACCTAAGAAAAGATATATGAAGATGCCCATCCATAGCGCACCAATCCATATGAGAAAGTCACTTGCTGCACACACTGTGTACCGTTCCAATATTCTTCCTGCTAAAAATGAAAGTGCAAGAATGCTTATAATTGTGGTAGAAATTAATTTATACTGATAAGGGACTAATTTTTGTATGCGCTGGAGCACATAAAAATTTGCTAACAGATAGATTATAAGTATTGTGCTAAAGATAAAATAAAATGCTGAACTTCTCATGGTAGCGTTCCTGTTACATTATTATAATTGTAATAATAGCACACCTGATTGCTGTGATATAGAATTAAGCAGCAAAAATGCTAATAAAAAAATTTTTATTATTGACTTGAATTTTTCTTTGGAATAGAATAATTACATGAATAAGCCATTCAACAATATAATTGGGGTTACAATTATGAAATATAAAAATATAATTTTTTCTTTATTATTGATACCAGCAATACTACTGTGCTTTTATGTTACATATAATTATTCTCAGCAAATGTTTAAAAGCAATGAATTTATTCAAAGTGAGATATCACCAGACAGGTTACAGTTTATGCCAGTTACAGAAGATTTCAGAAATTATTTTGTATTGCAGTGCATTGAAAATACAGTTTCTGTACTAATAGGAGATTTTACTGGCATTGAGAAGGTTATAAGCATTGCTAAGGATAAGAATGGCGATGGCAAACCCGAAGAAGTATATGAATATTTCCCTGAAGTAAAAAAATTGACCACACCGTTAAAGCCAACAACATCTTTCTATAAAGGCATTGATGATTTGAAAAAAGAAATTATAATGGGAGACATTTTTACAATAAATTACTCATATAAAATGAACTCTTTGCCATTGCTTAAAGCCAAACTTAAAAGTGGAAGAGATGTATATAAGTTTAAACATGGCTATTCAGTAAAAATGTATGACCCTGATGCTCCAACAACAATAACAGGTGAGTATTTTTTTGGCAAGAAAGAAGGTAAATATGACCTAATTTTTACTACTTATTACTATAAATTATACAGAACCAAGATATCCCCGCCTTTGATTTATTCAGTATATTGCAAAGATACCAATGATAAATATATAGCAGATATAGTTGAAGAGCTTTTGAAGATGGTAGAATAAAATTATTTTTGTGTGTGATGGTATAATAAAAACCCTGCTATTATAAAGCAGGGTTTTTTTCGTTTATGTTATTTTCCCTGTAGTCGCGAACGCAAAGAGTCAACCATTTTTATGAACAATGCATAAAAATCCTGTAATTCATCATTTTTACGCAATGGTCGTGGATTGGGTATGGTACCATTAATAATATCATTAAAATAATTTGACATAACGTAAATTGGCCCAGCAATTTTGTGAGTTTTTCTAATCAAAACAAAATATAGTATTATTCCCTGCAGTATAACAAATCCTATAATGATTACCAATAATATGTTATTTAATTCAATAATTTTCTTGATTGTATTAATATTATTTACATGGTCATTGGCAATATTTTTTATTGCTAATTTTTGTTCCGAATCGTGTGGTGACTGTGAGTATGCAATTAATGCTTCAACAATGTTATCCTGTATCTGAATGATATGTATGAGTCGTTTGTTATTAGCAGCTGCATTGACACCTATTGCAGCAATAATTATAGCAACAATTACAAAAACAATAGCTATAAGCGAAAACGTGGTTTTAAGCTGAAATTTCTTGTTTATTATATATTGCTTTCTCTGCTTCATAATGTATAACCTTTTTGTTAAAATTTTTAAACGCAGTGAATATAAATAATAAACTGATTTTATAATATGTCAATCTTAAAATTATAAATTATTTAAAAAGTTTTTGTATAATATTCATATCAACTAGCATTCTGAAAAAACAGCGTAAGGGGAACCCTATGACATTTGTGAGCGACCCGTTAATTGTTTCAATTATAATATGTCCATACTCCTGAGCTGCATAAGAACCAGCTTTATCCATGTAATAAATTTTTGATAAATAATCCCTGATATCATTATCTAGAAGTTTTTTGAACGTTACATGTGTGATTTCATAATCAGTGTGTGTATGATAGCTGTTTTCATGAATGAAAAGTAAACTTATAGATGAAATCACCTGATGTGTTCTCCCAGACAATTTTGCAATCATAGAATATGCATGATCATAATCAACTGGCTTACCTAAGATTTCATTATCTATAGTTACTATTGTGTCACATGTTATGATAAGTGATGGGTTTATTTTTATTTTTTTGTTAATGTCATTCAATTTATCATCAGATGCTCTTTGTACAAATTGCAGTGGTGTTTCATTGGGTTGGGGTATTTCCTCAACGTGAGGATGAATAATTGTTATATTAGTAAATAGCTTTTGCAAAAGGTCTTTTCTTCGGGGAGATGAGGATCCAAGAATGATGTCCATATATTTATTTGAGAATTACTTTTTCGTTAAGCTTGTATACTCTTGTTACATTTTTAATCTGCTTAAGTCGTTTTAATATCTCATTGAGGTGACTGATGCTTTTTACTTCAAGAACAAATTTCAATATAGCCTGATCTTTTGCTACTACTGATGCTTCAGCCCGTATAATATTAGTTTTTGTTAAAGAAATTTCATCGGCAACATCCTTCAATAAATTAGTCCTGTCAATTGCTTCAACAGCAATTTTAACAGGATACGTACTTTCTGATTGTTCCCATTGTATATCTACAAAACGTTCACTTTCATTCTGCAATCGTTGCAATGCTGGACAGTTTTTTTTATGTACAGTAATGCCTCTTCCTCGTGTGATAAACCCTACCACATCGTCACCGGGTATTGGTTGGCAGCATTGCGAAAGGCGTATCATGACGTTATTTGTTCCATCTATAGTTATGCCAACTTTCTTTTTATTGGTATAACTTTTAATTTTAACAAGTTCATTTTCTGGGATGCTGACACTGGCAACTTTTTCCCTTTTTTCTTTTTGTTTTTCATGTTTTTCTTCTTTTTCAGAATGTTCTTCTTCACCTTCTGCATTTTTTCTAAGCCAGTTGCGTATTTTATACCGTGCGTTGGAAGATTTAACAAACTTAAGCCATGCAGGTGAAGGATGTCCTTTTTTGCTTGTTAAAATTTCAACTATGTCACCACTTTTGAGTTCGGTTTTCAATGGGACAAGCTGGTTGTTTACTTTTGCTCCAATACAGTGGTTCCCAATTTCTGTATGTATTAAATATGCAAAGTCCACCGGAGTTGAGCCTTTAGCTAATTTTATAATTTTACCTTTGGGGGTGAAGACAAAGATTTCATCTTCATAAAGGTCCATCTTGAGTTCTTTAATAAATTCACGCGTATCCTTGATCTCATTCTGCCATTCATTTATGTTATTTAGTATTGTGATATTTTTGTATTTAGGCTTAAATGATTTAAGACCTTCTTTATATAACCAGTGAGCAGCAATACCCATCTCAGCAGTTGCGTGCATGTCCCATGTACGTATCTGAATTTCCAGAGGATGGCCATCGGGTCCAATAACTGTTGTATGTAATGATTGGTACATATTTGATTTTGGGACAGCGATATAATCTTTAAATCGGGAAGGTATAGGTGTCCATATTGTATGAACAATTCCTAGAATGCCATAACAGTCTTTCACTTCGTTAGTTATAATTCTGATTGCCCTAAGGTCAAAAATGTCATCAAAGGTTCTTCCTTGCTGCAGTTTTTTAAAGATTGAATAATGATGTTTAATCCTTCCTTGTATTTGGGCTTCAATATTTAGCTCCTTTAAACGTTGTTCCAAAATATGTCGTATAGATTCAATAAATGCTTCAAGTTCGCTTCTACGAGCTTTTATATGTTCAATAATTTCTTTATATTCTTCAGGATGGAGTATTTTGAACGCCAGGTCTTCAAGCTCACTGCGTATTTTTGACATGCCAAGACGACCAGCAAGCGGTGCATAAATATCAAGAACTTCCTGAGCAATGTATTTTTGTTTATGTTCAGGCTGGAACATTATTGTCCGCATATTATGCAACTTATCAGCAAGTTTAATAATAATCACTCGCGCATCATGAATTGTAGCTAAAAGCATTTTTCGCAGTGTTTCGGCTTGTTCTTTTTGTTTTGTTTGTTTTTTTAAGGAGGATATTTTTGTCACACCATCAACAAGAGTAGCTATCTCTTCCCCAAACAATTCTTTTATTTTTTGAAGATTGATGGGAGTGTCCTCAACAACATCGTGCAGAAGAGCTGCAATAATTGTAGTTTCATCCATTTTTAAGTTAGCCAAGATGATGGCCACTTCCATAGGATGAACAATATACGGTTCACCGGAGAGGCGTTGTTGATCTTTATGAGCTTCGCTTGCTATTTCGTAGGCTTTCCTGATATTTTCAATATTTATTTCGGGATTATTTTCGTTAATAACAGCTATAAGAGTGTCTAAATCCCTGCTTTTTATTTTCAGATCTATTGGCGACATGGTTTTAATATCTTAAATATTTTTTATAAATTGTGTGACACATACATAATTAAATATAATTACAAAGGTTCATTTTTTCAATTATAATATTAACCACAGCATTAATTATTTAACTTTTGTTGTATTTTATGCCGTATTGAAAAAAATTTCTTCAACTATGATAAAATATTCCGATGATAATATTGGTTGATAATTACAAGACACTCCTATTCGCACATTTACCGGGTTGAAGGCTTTTGCAGCAGGCACTCCTGCAAAAGCCTTATATTTTTAATACACACCCTGAGTAATACATTCAATTAAATAAAGAAAATAACCGTTAATTAATGTATAATAATAACTATGATAGTATTAATTAACGAAAATAATCCACAGAAGCGGTTTATCAAGAAAGCAAAGGAAGTTCTTGAAGAGGGTGGTATTATTATTTTCCCCACTGACACGGTATATGCATACGGATGCGATATAAACGATAAACGAGCAATAGAACGTTTATATCAAATTAAAAAAATTCCTAATAACAAGCCTCTAAGTTTCATTTTTTCAGATATTTCAGAAATATCCCAGTATGTGCGTAATGTTTCGGATATTGCATTTAAAATAATGAAAAAGGCTTTCCCAGGTCCATATACTTTTATTTTTCAGGCTTCAAAGTTAGTACCAAAAATTGCAATTACCAATCAAAAGACCATTGGTGTCAGAATTCCGGATAATACCATTGCCCTTGAACTTGTACAGGCATTAGGGCATCCAATTATGACTGCCAGTGTAAGTACTAAAGAAGGACATTATGTCATTGATCCGGTTGAACTTGATAAAGAATACCGCAATGCGGTAGATATGATATTAAGTTGTGGCCCAAAGATAAGCCAACCTTCAACAGTGGTTGACTTTTCGGGGGGTGATATCAAGATTGTCCGCAAAGGAAAGGGTCAACTATTTTTTATTGAGGAGGAATAAGAGGTAATGGATGCATTGTTAAGCTTTTTGATGAAACTTCTGGCAATTGTTATTTATATAGCTATGGGAGCATTGGTGTCGTGGATATTTTATAGTTTAAAACGGCGCGATCTGTTTGGCGGTTTTATTGGAGGGATGGTTATAGGTGTTATTGGTGCATTAATCGGTGGATTTATTTTGGACAAATTACTGCTGGATATTACAATAAAAATATTGCGTTTTTTAGTCTATGATACGGGTGTAAACATCATAGCAGCATTTATTGGTGGATATGCAGCTGTGTATATCATGAACAAACTCAATCATGATAAAGAACGCAAGCGTTATTAAAGTCCTAGTGCGATAGCCTGCACAATTGTTTCAGGAACAAATACAAGAAAAGGTTTTACATCATTCATTTCTTTAAATGGGCGATTCATGATAATTGCAGAGGCTCCCTTTTTGCCAATTCCTGGAATTGCTTCTAATGCTTTTTGTGGCAATGTGTTTATTGCTATGGGGTAGGGGACACATAATAGCGAACGTTCTTGATGGCCAATCACAATACAATCGGTAAATGAATTTTGAGGTAAAACCAAAGGAATTTTTGCGGTTATTGCGTAGCTTCGTATTTCTTTTGCGTATGAATAGCCATGTAATTGCAATAGCACCTGCATGTTTTTTATAATTGTACCAACAGGAAATAATTTTTGAATCATAACATGGTCAATTTCACTGCGAATTTTATCTCTATAGTAACGATAACGATTTTCAATAAGAGTGTTATGGACATGTTTTTGCGCTGCGATAGTTCCTGGGAAGGGAAATAAACTGCGAATATTAATCCTTTTTAGTAGTAAGCCTTTTTCCATAATTTGGCACAGTGATTCATAGTTGATTTTAAACGTGTTTGCATTTTCACCAATAAGCCCATGTATAAGATTAATGCCAGGCAACAGACGGTACATCCCGCTTTGTGTTTTTCCACCAGCTTCATTTATGAGCCGTACAACATCAATAACCTGGTCTTTGTGTAATTTAAGATTGTTTTTTACAATAACTTCAGGGTCAAATGATTCCACCCCTAGCGGTATTGTGTCGCCGCATGTTACGGTATCAGCAATGCACTCGATAATAGCCTGCGATTCTGCGGGGAAATAAAAAATTGTGCCAGGATTAGCATTATCAATATTGAGCATCGTTATGCGGCCATCATTTGTACGTTTTTTTAATTCGCCAAAGAGATTTATAACGGCATCAGGATTTGGGCGTGGGAAGCCATGTAAAAATTCCTGCAAATGTGATTTATAAGCAATGATGTCAGCTTGTCTTCCAATTCTAAACCGGGTAATCCCGTTATGAATAAGCGCATCTATCTCGCATAAGATATCCTCTTCATCTCTGAAAGCAACAGATTGCAGTAACCCTTCGGCACAGAATGAACAATGATTTTTGCGAGGACAACCTCTGTATGTTTCTATCTCGCAGATAAGGTTGGGAAATAGCGGATGAAAGGTTACACATTTGCTTCCTGCAACAGCCCATCGCGCTAGGTCAGTATATGTGCGATAGTTATCGGTAAAAGGATCTTTGCCACAAGCTACTGAATATGCAAATTGTTCAATGTCTCCTGTTACCAGTGTGGTATTAGGAAAATCCTTTACAAGATGGGCTATCATTCCACCAATTGCAAATCGCTGCTTTTTGTTAATGGCAATGATTTTTGTTATTTCACGTATAGTTCCTATTTTGAATCCAAGGTATTTACCAGGAACTATCGCCCCCCCTATAAGAAAGACGTAATCATAGTTTTGTGAAAAGGAATAATTACTTGTGCGAAGCTGGTCAATTGTGAGGTAACAAATAGCATCATCATAAATACCGGCATCTATCAGCGCTCCATACACATAACGCGGGTAAGGCGACACAAATGGTGGCACACCAAAACACGCTGGTTCATCAACGTAACAATCAAGGATGCAATATTTTTTGTTCATTATTGTAACGAATGGATAATGTCTTCAATAGGTTTTGTAAGATGGCGTTTCAACTTATTTTCTATTAGTAATATGATGTCCTTGTTTTCAAGTATCCGGGCATAACGTTCTGGTGTAGTGCCGTAGCGTTTAAGCAAATCTTCAATACGCTGGTCTACAGTTACAATTGTATCATGCATAACTCGTTTGTCAGCATAATATACTATATCAGCTTCAGTGAGGGGTGAATTGGGTGAGGTATCGTCTAAGAACACATGCTGTCCAACAATATCAGCTATTTCAGGATACCCTAATTCTTCCAAAAGTTGCTTGCCGGTGATGTCATGCTTTTCGCCAGTAATGAGGGCACGCGATTTTGTAATATCATGCAAAAGCGCTGCAGCACACACAAGGTCGCGGTTAATTGACACGCTCCCATTAAGATGATTGACAATAGCACATGCAACTTTTTGCACCTGCAATGAATGTTGCAGTACATTGGGCAAAATGTGGTATTGCTGCAGTAACTTTAAGCATGTTGTAGTATCAGGAATATTCATGGTGGGCAACCGTATAAATCCATTATTATGTATTATTGCTCGTATCTATACAATATCAATAGCATGTCATTTTTTGGTGTCAATAAAAAAGATAGAGCCAATATCAATTGCAGGAAGATCTGACAAAAAGACAATCTTTTTATTGTGCTGTGCAATAAAATCTATAATGTGATTGTAATCAGGATGTGTGGCAAGTGTTCCTGTGAAGTAAACGGTATCTGCAGCTATTCCGGATGCACCGCCAATGAATCCGTATTTATATCCCGGCAGGTCAATATAACCAGGTGTGATAAGCAGTGAATCAATAGTATGCGTTTTTGCCGCCTTGTGTATTGATATGTCTGAGGTAATGATTGCATCTGTATCAACAATGCAGGTTGAGCATTTAGTATAGCCTTGGTTAACGTGTATGATGGGGTCAGAGCATTGATGGATTGTAGCAAGGATTTCTTTTATTGAGCTATCGGTAACTTTTGTGTTATGAAATGCTACTGTGCCGGTATATGCACAGTTGTAGGCGCAGTCATAGGGATACTCTGTCTGTAACATGCTCTGACCCTTTATAAAGGCATATTCTTTGTGTGATAGCAATGATATAAGTGATTGTAAAAATGCAGGGTCGATTGCAGGTTGATATACAATATATTGTCCTATTATACACAGTTGTATATCAGGATGCCCTGCAATGGGGCGTTCAACCAGTGGACACAGCGGTACTTGAATAGGTATAAATCCATTTTTTACAAGTCCATCAATCACAGGTAAAGGAGTGTCAGGATTAATGATAGCAATCATAAATGGAAAAGCCTGATAATAGCAGCAATGATTCCATAGATTATAAAACCAACAAAAGCCCATACAATAATCACAAGTAGTAATCCAAGTAAAATAAATCCTATTGATTTTTTAAATGTGGAATGAGCTTTTAATTTACACTGTTGAAATATGGGTTCAGGGATAGATTTGATTGCCAGGAAAAATAAAAAAGGGACAATAATTGCATCATCAATATATCCAATAAAAGGAATAAAATCAGGGATAACATCAATTGGTGAAAAGGCATAGGCCAATGCCACTACTATTATAATTTTTGACCATATAGTAACTTCTGGATGCTTGAGTGCAAATAATAGTGCTCCTATTGAATCGCGGAAGTTAAAAAAAATGTTTGTAAATTTATTTTTCATAAAAATTTATTGTAACGATAATTTATAAAATTTTATTCAGCACAACATTACAGTGCATACTATTATAATTTTGTTACAAAACGTATCAAAAAGAATTGGTAAAAGCAAACTGTATAAGCAAGTATATGCAAATATACTTACTTATAACTTTAAAAAAGCAGCATTTAACTTGTGGATTAATTAAAATAATCAAACAGAACAATAAACTCCATGTCACCAATGGTAAGATGCTTCTGACGGTATTTTTGATAGATATTACGTTTTGCTGATTCCAGTCCTTCAGGTTTAATCCCGTATTTGATTGAAAATGAAGCTTCAAGAAAAGCGGCAAAATCATCACAGGCTTTCAACATTTGCCCGTCAAGTGGATTGAATCTGTCATCATTAAACTGTGTGTTTAACTCATCAAAGGATAATCCCTTTCTGATTGTATCATTGTAGTATATCTTATTTTCAAATTCATCGAATATGTAGTAACGCATTTCGTTGTGCCACGTGTGGGGGATAAGGGGAAAAATGCGGTTGTTGGCTTCAATGATTTCATATTCTTTTATAATTTCTTCCAGACCTTTAACCGAACGTTTGACTGGTGAAACAATATCACGTGTTAGCACTTCTGGAAGGTCATGAAAGAGTGATGCAAAAAAATTGTTATACATGCGTTTTTGACATGCACCAAGTTCACGTGAGCAAAAGTACGAAAGCAGTGCAACTATAAGCATGTGTCCAAGCACTGACGTTTTGGGTATGCGGGGCGTTTGTGCCCAACGCTGCTGGAATCGTAGTTGCCCACATAGATTAATGAAACCGGAAATGTTGCGATGCAACAGTATTTTCTGAACACCAGTTAAATCAATGTGATGTTCTATCTGGCTTTCTATCTCATTTTTAGTTTTTTCAATGTCGTATAAAAATTTGTTGCTCTGATAAATAATTTGAAATTCCCAGTTTGTAGCTAAATAGTGTGCTGCATTGAGTATTTTTTTCTCAAATGCAGCAAATTTACTATCATTAAAATATCTTTTGAAGGTTTCATTAAAATTACCCTTAACACAACTAATATCATCTTCAAGTTGTCCAAACACCCAGTCATTAAGTTCATTTCCCTTTTCTTTTATTATTTTATGAAATATTGGCGGTTTAATGTCAGTCACTATCACCCGGTGTAAAAGTTCAAAAATGCCTCCCTCAATAAGAAGCTGCCAGTTTACGCATCCAGGATTTTCTTCTTCCTGGAATTTTGCAATAGTATATGCAATAATCATCTTATGCGCTTGTTTGTCTATTTCGGTCAACTCGGTTGGACGCACGTGGTCATTCCATCGCTGAATGCTTGCTGCTTGGAACAGTTTTTCAATTAAGCCTTTTGTTATCATGAATTTTTCCTTTGAAGTGATAACCAATGAAAATAAAACTTGTCAATGGTCTAAATGCAAGTAAAATATTTTAATATACAGCTATAGTTAAAAATAATGGGCGATAGTTACTGTAAAATGTCTAAGTGTTGCCAAAAACTAATCCTTGGAATAGGAAACCGCCTGCGAAGCGATGATGCCGCAGGAAGCATTATTGCTGAAAAATGTAAGTCAATGGGACTACCCAGCATTGATGCAGAGTACATGCCACAGAATTATATTGCAATAGTTAGGCGATATAATCCGCAAAAAATTGTTATTATTGATACTTGTGATATGGCTCTTAGTTCTGGGGAGTTTAGGAGAATACCTATAAATAAGATTAGCAATGAAGTTATCACTACTCACAGTATGCCTATGGTGGATATATTACACAAATTACAGGAGATTACACCAGAAATTACCTTTATTGGAATACAACCCCACAATATTGATGTGGGTGACACTGTAAGCATTCCAGTCCAGGAGGCAATTGAAAAGGTTATTGATTGTATCATCCAGGGTTTAGAAGAATCAATTCCTTTGGTTTAATCAATGAATGCTGTGTAAAATAATTATAATTCCAAAGTTAAAATATTAGGTAATTGGAATTATTGCATAAAATAAAAAAATATTTTAATTTTACAAAAAAACCTTGAAAAAATACCGAATGGTTATACTTTATTAAATAGAAGTAGCGACTGCAAATTAATATATTCTTTTTGAGTTGTTTTTTTTATTTTTTGATTATGAATTTTAAAGATGTTAATTGTAGAGGGAATGGGATATATGATTTGCAGAATACATTAAAAGGGATATTGTTATGAAACAAAAACCGCTCAATTTCCAGCAAGCCATTATTGATTTCATGAAGTCAAAAGCCAATCGTATGGAAAAAGAGTTAAATGTACCAGGTACCTGGTATTTTAATGATGGTGACCAGCAGGAAATTAAAAGCTGGACCGATGAAGAAGCTGCAAAAGTATGGGAAAAAATTAAAAATAATATTTTCAAGCTGGGGTGTTCTGGCTTGCGTTATGAGTTATGCCCGTTCTGCCACCATTATGGATACGAGCACAACGGTTGCTATAAGGCATTGAAAAATCCTATTTGTGTAAAATGTGGATACGGCAAGCGCCATGGAATATGTATTGGCGAAGAAGGACATGTAAGCCAGTATAAACAGATTCTACAGTCATTTGAAGATTCACGAATTAGCATGTATAAGTTTTTCTCAAATGAATATTATGTAGAACTAATTGAAAAAATTGAGAAGGAAAATGTAAAGGCAATAGCATAAGCTTTAAATTACTATGTATTAATAACATAGGGGCTGGTTAGTGACCAGCCCCTATGTTATTACATCGGAGGTTCTATGGGTTGCTTTAATGAGGTTATTCTGCAGCTATAAAACTTCTGAAACTAAAAATCTTGTTCCTTAAATTTTCATTTTTTGCAACTAATCCTGAATACAAATCTTCAACATTACGCCAGTAGGAACAGTTGGTATCTATGCAATATGTATTGGTTTTCATGGTAATCCTCCTAAGATTTTTAAAAATAAATAAAGTAATCCATTAACTTAAATATATACTAAAATACTAAAAAGGCAAGTAAAAAATTCTATATATAAAAAAATTTTCATAAATTACCTTTTTTAAAAAAGATTTTCTATACTTTAGCAATAATTAATCCCAATGTTTTTAAAACTATATCATTATATCATATAGTATTAAAAAATTTGGCATTTTAACTATTTAAATAAGCAAATATAATTAGTTATTGTTATTTTAAAACACAAATATGAGCAATTTGATGATATTACAATGAGTGTGGGTGATATTCAGGATATAAAATAAATATGGTATAAACTACTTCTTTATTTTCCGCTTTTGTCAAAAACATACCAGGCACACTTATTAAATAAATAATCACTAATATTTTAAAATGTTGAAAAATGGTTGACAAAATTAATGAATAGACATTAATAACTAATTAATGAATATACATTAATTTTTTTGAACACAATAATACAGTTTGGAATAAAATTATTAGTAAATGAAAAATTTTATATTGTATTAGGTAATTAGGGCTATATGCCGCATTGGCGGTAAAAATATATTTTTTAAGGAGGATCGCAGATGAAAAGATTTTTAGTGTGTATGGTAGTACTGGCTTTAGCATGTGCCAGTACCATAGCCTATGCTAATGGTATTGCTCAAACAAGCCATTTTACAGCAAAGCATATTGCTGGTATGAATGACAATACCGGTGATGAAACGGCAATGTATGACCCCGCAAGCACTGCATGGCTTAAAGATGGGATTTACATTAATGTAAGTAATATCACAGCGTTTGAAGGGATTGAAGCAAAAGCTGGTGGAACAACATTAAAAGGGGAAACTACTGCATTTGTGTTGCCAGCAGTTTCATTTTTGTATAAACAGGCCCAGTTTGCAGGTTTTCTGTATGTGAATGTACTTGATGGTGCACCGTTTACATCATTGAAGTGGGATGATGGAACACCACTAGTAAATGCAACTCTTGGTGTATCACTTCCAGGAGGGCCAGGTGTATCTGGTGTTTCACTTGAAGCTGAGTCAGTAACATACAATGTAACACTTGGCGGATCTTATAAAATAAATGATATGTTTTCTGTAGCAGTGGGTGGTAGATATGTGATGTCTGAAACGACCTCAAAATGGGATGGTGTTGTTCCACTTGCAGGCAATGCTCCAGCAAATCAGAAGACAACTGAAAAAGCAAATGGCTTTGGTGGTGTCATAGGAATGAATGTGGTGCCCGCTCATGGCTTCCTCATTGGTGTGACATATGCAACAGCAGTAAAAAGGGAATTTGAAGTAGATCAAAAGGCAACACATCCAGTACCAGCTGTTAAAGCTGGACTTGAGGCAGAAGATGGGGAAAAAGTTCGTGAAGACCTTCCTGCTATGGCAACATTGACTTTTGCAGGTATGCCTGTTATGGGTACAGTCATTGCATTGCAGATAAACTATATGTTCAATAAGCAGGCTGATTGGGAAGGTGCAGAGGATGAAGTTGATAATGATATAGTGTACATGCTTGCCTTAACGCAATTTTTAAGCAAAGAACTCCGTTTCAGTGCGGGGATAATGTATGCTGATAAAGGCACAAATGATAAAATAGTATCCCCAACCGGGACCGATGTTAATCCAGCACTTGATGAGTTGGGATTTGGCATAGGTGGTGCGTACAGTATTAATGAAAATCTCAATGTGGCGCTAACGTACTCGTATACATATTTCCTTGAGGGTGAATTAGGTTCAGAAAAATTGAATAGGACACGAAACCTTGTAGCAGTACAGGTTGGATATAAACTGTAATATATTTTAGCTGTTACTCCAGCCCCCTATCCCATCATGCAAACATGATGGACAAAAAAAATTGGGGATTCCATGAAAAAAGGAGTCCCCCTTTTTTTGTTATTTTGACTTTTAATTTTATGTGGTGTATAAACATTGTATTATCAATATACATAGTAGGATACAATAGAAATTAAAGTGACATTGTTACAATACCAGTTAATAGTTATCAAAATATAAAAAAACAAATAATGAAATTTTTCTTGTAATAATTTTCTTAATACTATGTATATGATATAGGGAAATATGATATAGTAATTCCGTTGCCTGTGATATCTACAGATTTGCAATGCTACAAGTTATCTTTTTTGTAGTAGATACGTAAATTGATTTTTTACACACGATGATGATTGAATCGTTTGAGCTATTGAGAAGCAAGCTATTACATTAAAAATATATTTTGGAGGTTACGTATGAGTGGTTATATGGGTCAGTATTGTATTATTAATCTGTCTACAGGCAAATCTGCAATTAAGAAGCTTGACGATAGCTTTTATAAAAAGTATCTTGCAGGCTATGGCCTTGGTGCAGCTATTATCTCTCAACTTCAAAAACCAAAAATAAATCCATTGTCACCTGAAAGCATTCTGGGATTTTGCTCAGGGCTTTTAACCGGTACCGGTGCATATTTTGCAGGAAGGTTCATGGTTGTTGGGAAATCTCCATTAACAGGGGGGTGGGGCGATAGTAACTGTGGAGGGTTCTTTTCTGTAGAAATCAAACGCGCTGGATTTGATGCAATATTTGTTACTGGTAAATCAAAAAAGCCGGTGTACATCTTTATTAACGATGGCAAAATACTGATTAAAGATGCAAAGAAGTTATGGGGGAAAGATACTGTCGAAACTGAAGAGCTCATTAAAAAAGAACTCAAAGATGATAAAATTCAGGTTGCCTGCATAGGACCTTCTGGTGAGAAACTATCGCTTATATCCGGGATTGTGACTGATGGTGGTAGAATTGCAGCGCGTAGTGGGATGGGTGCTGTAATGGGTAGCAAAAACTTAAAAGCTATCGCCATTAAAGGAACAAACAAGATACCAGTTGCAAGACCTGATGTGTTAAAAGAAATTAATAGAAAATTTTTAAATAGCTTTAAATCAACAAGTCCAATTGATAAAGCTACTGTAAATATGATGAATTTCTTAAGCCAGATTATTGCGCGTACCCGAGTTTCAGTACCAACGCAACCCTCAACAGTACGCGAAATATTTAAACGCTATGGAACATGTGGCACAACAGTATACTCTGCATTCACAGGTGATACACCAATTAAAAACTGGGCTGGAGTTGGCTATCTGGATTTTCCGGGTGTTCATAAAATATCTGATGAAAATGTAGTGGCACATCAAAAGAAACGATATGCTTGCCAGTCATGCCCATTGGGATGTGGTGGAATAGTTGATATTAAAGAAGGAAGATTTAAGGGCACTTTAGGACATAAACCAGAATATGAAACATTGGGTTCATTTGGTGGCATGTTGTTATTAGATGATCTGAACACAATAATGGAAATAAATGAGCTATGTAATAGGGCAGGTATTGATACAATATCAGCGGGTGCTACTGTTGCGTTTGCTGTTGAATGTTATGAGCATGGTATATTGACAAAAAAGGACACGGGCGGGTTAGAATTAGGATGGAGCAGGGGCAGGGAAATCCTTGCATTAACTGAAATGATAATTCAGAGAAAAGGTTTAGGAAATATTTTGGCTGATGGCGTTATGCGTGCAGCTAAAAAGCTTGGCAAAGGGTCGGAGCAATATGCCATGCATGCTGGTGGGCAGGAGCTCCCCATGCACGATAGCAGGTTAGATGATGGATTTGCTATTACCTATTCATCTGAAGCAACACCTGGACGGCATACTATTGCATCAAATTTATACAATAGCTTATACAAAACAAAGAAACAATTTCCAAAAGTAAAAAAGATGTTACAAAAAGCAAGCGATGCCACAACAAGGCGCATTACTTTAACAGCAGCTTCAATATACTTTGCCAATTTATTTAATGGATGCGGAATGTGTCAGTTTGGCTTTTTAAGCGGTTCAATCCCTCTGGTAGAGTATATTAACGCTGTTACTGGTTGGGATCTTCCTGCAGATGAATATTTAACAATTGGGGAACGTATTTTAAATGTGCGCAAAGCTTTCAATGTCCGTGAAGGTATATATGTAAAAAATACCCTTATAGCCCCGCGTGCACAGGGTAACCCGCCTTTGCATGAAGGTCCATTAAAAGGAGTCACAATACCTTTACAAGAGCTTTTAAATCAATTTTTTACAATAACAGGATGGGATTCTACAACAGGAGGTCCCACTGAAAGCAAATTAGAAGAGCTTGGTATTAAGGAGCTATTCAGTCCAGACAAAAAGTGATAGTCTGTAATTGTATATTTGCCAATATTTTTAGCGAATACCTATAAAAAATATTTGACTAAATATAATTTTTGTTGTATGTGGTAATGCTGGAAGGGGTTTCCCAGCTCATTTTTAATATTATATATCGAAATAAAGATACTTAAAGTGCTATATCCGCAAATTACAACGATCGGTGTTTGTATTGAGCTACAACCTATATCATGGATATATATTTATACCTATTTTAAATATTTTGGAATTTTTTTATACTAATTAAAAGGAGGATTTTCCCAATGAAAAAGATTGTTTGTGTAGCTGTAAGTTTAACATTTTCATTATTTATAATGGGATGTAGTGGAAGCGATAGCTCAACAAAAAAATCAAAATTTGAAGTAATGGCAGATGTGCTTACTGCAATTAGTAACGCTGGTATGGATGAAAGCGGTTATGGTGATAGGTCATTGACACGATCAGTGGAAGAGGAAGAATTAGCAGAAACATTTGGCCCGGAAACGTATGAAATTGCACCTGGTTTTAGTATAACAATAAGTGGAGAAATACTATTTGAAGAATTTAAGTGTACAATAGAATTTATTGCAGAATCTGAATTAACAAATTATACAAATGATGGGTTTATTTTAAATGGTAATTTGACCGAATCTGTGAAGGCAATCATTACAATGAATGAAGAAGAATTTACAGGAATGACCGAGGATTTCACAATAAATGGTACTATTGAATTCAGTGGCAGAGAATCCGGCTCCTTTTCATTTAATAATCTTGAAATTCATTTTGTGTTAGATCCTCAAACTGGGGCAATAGTGTCATCAACTGTTACCGGCACTGTGACATTTAATGGACAAGATGTTACTACTGAGTTGGTTGGTGCAATGCATTCATTATAAAACAATGTAAATATCAATTAGTCAATTTGGGGGCAGGGCAACCAGCCCCTTTTTTTCACCCTCTCTTAAAACATTGCAAATGAATACTGTCTGCCTAGTTAAATCCACCCATCAATGGAATACCTCTTGCGGTAAACTTCATCATACCGTAAGAATTTTGCTAATCGTTCTGCAAATGTCTTCCCTAACTGCACAAAATAGTCATGATGGTCTATGGGTACTCCAGTGT
>JAOAIH010000063.1 GCA_026414805.1 Spirochaetota bacterium
GTTAGGGAAGACCTTTGCAGAACGATTAGCAAAATTCTTACGGTATGATGAAGTTTACCGCAAGAGGTATTCCATTGCTGGGTGGGTGTAAAGCTTATAAATAATAAAATAAACTTAAAGCAAATTGAATTCTTTTAGGATTGCATAAACCTTTTTATCCACAGTAGCTAATTTTCTAAAAGCTGCCAACGCATCATCTATTTTCTTTTCATTGGTCATTACTTTCTCTTCTATTGGCTTTATAAAACTTTTACGATCCCAGAATGCAAAACCCAATGTTGCCGAGGTGATAGCAATAAATATAGCTGTTAATATCCATAAAAAAGTAATTATCTGTTCAAAACGTTTATCTATTTGTTCAAAACGTTTATCTATTTGTTCAAAACGTTTATCTATTTCATTTACCTTTACTTCTACCCGTATTATCCGATCCCTATCCTCTAATGTGAAGGGTACTTCCTTTGAATACGTTGCATTTATGCTGAACACTATTGCCAGCATAAAAAATATTACATAATATCTTTTCATTATTACCTTTCCTACAAAATAAATATATTTTTATTTGGCTACACTGTCAATATTATTTTTTATTTATAGTTCTAGTAATTACAAAGGGCCGCCTTTTACAAGCAGCCCTTACCACATTAATAAATCAATTACCGATAACTATCGCCTCCCTGTAATAAGGTCATACAAGCGTGACAGCGAACATACATAGCCAAATTCATTGTCGTACCAGAAGTTGAGATCAACCATAGTATAATAGTTATCGCCGCGCTTTGTAGTCCTGTGGTGTGTAAACTCTGCATCATAAATGGTAGAATATGGACTACCAATTATATCAGAACTAACAAGCTGTTTTTCAGAGTAATACATGATATCAGGATTTTTTTCGGAATACTGTTTAAATATATTATGGATATAATTGTTGTCATAATCACCAAGCAATGAAACATCCAGTATAACTATTGATCCAGTATTTACCGGCACCCTAATTGAAGACGCCTGTGAACCAATTCCAAGCGTCTGTATTTCAGGTATTACTTCTATTACTGCTTTGGCAGCGCCGGTGCTTGTTGGTATCATATTGTTCAATATGCTGCGACGTTTGCGGGTATCCTTATCGCCATCCTTTGGCAGCACATCAAGAGTTGATTGTGAATTAGTTACAGCATGAACAGTGGTCAGTGCATATGAAATAAATTTATCGCCAAAATGATCAACCAGGGCTTTAATAGGTGGTGCGCAGCAGTTTGTGGTACATGATGCGTTTGAGATAATTGCATGCTTATTGCCATCATATTTATCAAAGTTAACGCCACCTACTAATGTGATCGAATCTTCCGGAATCTGTTTGCCTTTGTCTTTTACTTTGAACGGTGCTGTAAGAATAACCTTTTTTGCATGATTGAGATGCCCACGAAGCGAGTTTTCATCATTTCTTGTGGGGTCAAGCATCTTGCCCGTTGTGTCAAAAACAACATCAACACCATACTTATTCCATGGAATATTGCCAGGCACACGAAATTCAGGTTCATTAAGCCATATTAATTTTACACCATTGAGGTACAGATGCCCATCCTTAATTGCAACTGCATTTTTGCCATTAAATCCACCTATGAATGCATTGAATGTTCCATAGGTTGAATCATATTCAAAATATGTTGCCAGATCATCTAGTGATGTACCGGCTTTTCTTCCTGTGGCAATCACAATTTCCTTATGCTGCTTTTTTGCAGCATACAGCCACACTAAAAGCTTTCCGATTCTTCCAATTCCCATTACACCAATAGGTGCATCTGGTGATACTGCCATAATATCCTCCCTCTACTTAAATCGTGTTAACATATCAAGCAGGATCTAATTCCGTCCCCAGTATCTTTATATATATCATAAATTATTCTGTGTAGATATTTCATAATACCCTTTCTGCAAAATCTGCAGAGGGTATTTGCCAACATTTAGCTGTTATTTGCCTATTAAAAAACCATATATTAATTTTTCAAGCTTTTTATATATACCACTAACCTTACCGGTGAACTTTCCGTGTAGGATGGAATCCCAGGTATACATGACCGGTATTGCCATCTATTGTTATAAAATCACCCTCACGAATTATTATTTTACCACCCTGTTCACGATTTATCACTGCAATATTTTCATCTTCCATTATTTTCATAATGGAAAAATCACTGACTCCTGATTTTTCAAGCCTTCGCATTTGCAGCACCGCATGTGACGTCATACCCCCAACTGATGTTAAAATCCCGTCTGATTTCTGCAAGCCTATCACATCCTCAGGATTGGTTTCCGGTCGTATTAAAATTATCTTATCCTTGGGATAGCGCATGCGCATCATCTCAATGTGGTTTATATCAAACACTGCTCTTCCCGACACTGCTCCGCCCGAAGCAGCCAGCCCCTGCCCCAATAGGTACGGGGATAACTCTTGAGGTGATTCAACCAGCTCCTCTATATCAAACTTGTGTTTTGCCATACCGCGAATTTGCAAAATGTATAGCGTTTCATTTTCAAATGTAAACTCAACCTCGATATCATTATCCCAGCGTTTTCTAAGGCGCGTAACTGCATCCCGCAGTGTTGTAAAATGATTTGGGTATGCTTTTTCCATTGATGGATACAGTGCAAACCGTGCAAATTTTAATTTTTGCTGCTCACTAATGGGGAATACTTTAGCCACACCACTGACAATATCATGACCCTGTGCCCTTGTCTTATATTCACCCGCTATCTGTACATCTTCATATTCAACATACTGGCTATGGACAACACCGGTGATTGATGTTGGCGAAAGATTCCCAAATACCATACGCTGCACAATAACAGCCGTTCCCCAGTCATCGGATAAATTAATAAAGCGGCGATAGTTCTGTGCAATAGCCGAATCCCATGATTGATACACCGCCATGATAGCATAAAATAATTGTTCATAGGGATCTTTGGGCACTGAATAGCCCGCTTTGTTAATAGCATAGCGATATTTTCTTGTAAGAAACGACATCTGTTTGCCATTGAGCTTTTCTTTGAGGTCAACACCAGCCTCTTCCTTTGCCTGTGCCATGAGGTTTTCAAAGATATGACGGTCCATCCCATAAGCTGAAATTGCAAAATCATGAATCACACGCCGGTAACAATCCCAGGCAAACCACTCATCAAACTTCGCAAAATATTGCACAATATCATCGGTCATGCCTACATTGGTAATGGTATCCATAACACCCGGCATGGAGAACACCGCTCCACTGCGTACAGAAAGCAATACGGGATTGTCTGGATTTGCAAAACGGTAACCTGTAAATTCATCAATATATTTTTTCAACATATAGATGAGTTTTCGCTTAAACCGGGGATTGTTAATATTGCCATCCTTAATGCGCTTATATAACTCAGATGAAATTACAAGCCCTTCAGGAACATTAATTCCATCAATATTTGCTGCAATGATGAGCCCTTGTGCTTTAGCACCAACTTCCCACAATGGTGCAAATAGTTCTGTTTCGCTGTACTTCCCTTGATATTTACCAATAACATGGACAAGTTTTCCCTTTCTTTTGCGAATATCCACTTTATTAAGAATAATCACATTACCCATATACGAAANCTCATGAATCAGATTATCCTTAAGCTTGAGTAAAAGATTGTCCAAAAGCTGCAATAATGGTGATTGCATAACTCTGTTACGCAAGAATCTATCAACTATCACTTCAATACTTGCGGGCTGGTCGGGTGGAATAAAATCAGGTATAATATTCTCAATTCCAATATTTTTAATTGCTATGCGGCTTACTGATTTAAATGTATCATTAAACCTATCCGAAATTTCACCATGGATTACCAACAAGCTGGTAACAATATCACGGAATTGAGTCAAAGTAAGATTAGGCGCATCAAGCAGGCTTGCAACGGCCCTCATTTCATGATTTGCAAGCCCATCAATTTCAAACGATTTAATAAAAAGCTTAATCACCCGTTTGATTGCCTCATAATCAGTCTTCTGGTGAGGGTAAATAGTTATGTTTTCTATAATTTTTTCAAAAAGGAGCAGGCGCACAATATTGCAATGAAAGAATACTTTCAATGTATCAAATTTCTTTTCTTTATAGGAGCCATACATTGATGGTATGCCAAACGCAATATGTCGCTTAAATTCTATTGTGTCAACCGGTTCAAACACCTCTGGTGACAATAAAATATTCCATTTTAATGTATGCTGCAGCTCTAAAATTGCTTCAAGTGCATCAAAATCATCATTGCCTTCAAGCCGTGTGAAAAAGTTTTCTGGCGGGCTGAAAAGATTTTCTGTTGCATACTGATGCAGCTTTTCAATAGCCCGTATATCAGAAAAATTATATTTATCAAAAATCATTCTGTAGACATGGAGGAATGTGATAAACTTTTCTACGTTGACATTTGAAACATCAAGCTTCTGTACATTCTCAAACATCTTACGGAAATCATCATCAGGTATTTCATATAAAAAACGCCATATTTGTTTGCGTGAAGTATCTATATCAAACATTCCTGCAATATGGTGTAGCATCTTTGTCATTTCAGCAGGAAACTGCTTATCAAAATATTCTATTATGCAATTTAGTGCATCCTTCTTTTCGTCTTCGTCCAAGCCTTCAAATGTGTGACGTGCCACTGCATCCATGAAACGTTTCTTCCCAACTTTGTAAAAGAAATCCCAAAATTTTTCATTCACAAGCTCAGGGAAATAGTGGCGTATTTCCATATAAATTCGCCGCGCTACCGATTCGTTGTCCAGATTTATAAGCCTGAATGTGTGGTCTAAATTGTTGTAGACCTCCTGCGGCACCATACCTTTTAAAAGCTCCTTATCACCAGTTAGCCAAAAATCCATCACGCGCTGCAACAATACCACCGTACGGCTACTTGATTCCACATGAACCTGCTTACGTACAAAATGTATAAGGTCATTCATCTGGTGATTTGTATCGATACGCTCGGTAAATGCACGGATATTTCCAGTAGCACCAATATCATGGTAAAAGGCTGGAAACACTGCGGCCAATGAGATAATAAGGTAAAACACGTCTTTATAATTGCTGTTTAACAGCCGTGATATATCACGCTGAAACACATCAGTGTCTTTTAAAAACACACCACCCAACGTCAGGTTTGCAATTAGGCTTGCTGCTAACCGTTTCATATAAACAGGGTTAAGTTCAATGAGTTCAAGCCATGTGCGTATGTTGGCAAGGTGACTGGCATTGACCATCACCGACCAGTCCTGAGCAATACCAGTAAACTGTGGAAAACAGAATTTAGCATGAACCAGTATATCAACAAAAAGATTAATGATCTGCCTGTTATCCGACTCAACCACAGTTTTGCCAATGTTGAGTATTGTTGCAAATGCAGCGTTGTAATTGCCGCCTCGCTCTATTTCAGCTATAAGTACCGGCACAACCATCTGTACAACCTGGCGCAACAGCACAAACCGTTTTTGCTGTACCAGCACACCACACAGCGATGCAACACTGCGTGAAATATACAGCTGAAGGTTAGCATCCGTGCCTTCCTGTGATTTTTTAACCATAAATGTCAACAGTGCCAGCACAACATCATCATATTCAATGATATTCTGTGCAATACATTCTTTTGCTGTGATGCAGATCCTTTCCCATACTGTGGTATTGTGGTGGAATTCAACAAGCTCTTTTATTTCGGCAAGCAAAGTGCTCTTTCCCTTTTTGCTGTTTTTTAAAGTTTGTGCCCTTTTTAATTTAGTCTGGTACGCTTTTTGTGTAACTGATGTAACCAGTTGTTCAAGCTTTTGTATTTGCTCATGTTCAATATCCCACAGGTTTTGCAGTGAATAAACTTCTTCATCTTCAACAATGATACTCCGTTCAACGTACAGCGCAAATTGATTTATAATTATTTCAATGCACAGTTCAAATAGCTTATCATTTATTTTTTTCCTTTTAAGCGATAGCTCCAGCAATTGTAGTATTCTCAAATTCACATCCTCAAGAAAAAAACCATCGGCAGTATCTGCCATCAGTATCTGGCAAAAGTTCATTGCTTCACGGTCAAACATAGCAGTGATTGTTTCAAGAGAGCTATCGCCCTCTAATTCTTTTTTTATTAAAAACAGATAGCGGTCTAAAAATGTATCAGCAGCACGAATAGTTGAACCGCGTTTTCGAACAGTTGCTTCTTTAAGATAGTGAAACACTACAGGTAATACCTTGTCGCTATGAGGGACAATATCATACATGTAATCGTACAGATAGGCTCTAAGCTCCGTAACCATATACTTCCAGTCGATATTGGGATGTGTCATCTCTGCAACAAGGTTTTTTGCACGGTTTAAAGCACCAACCTTGTGCTCAACAGGAAGCAATATATTATTCACATCATAGATATCATAGTCCATGGCATTACCTTAACATTGATATTCAATTGAAGACAGTTAATGTACTACTGAAGATACAGCAATACCAGTGTTGATGTCAATTATTTTAAAATTTTACTTGACACACAATGAATATACTTAAATAATTATATCAAATGTAAAAATTAAAAGGATTCTACCAGTTCGGGTATTTCACATTATAGCAAGCATAGTGTGTTCTTTTAATAAGTTTGTTAGTAATGCAAATTGCTGATCATAACGGGCATTTGCAACCAGTTACTAACCCCATCTCACATTGCCTCGCATAATCTAATAAACAGCCATCGCATACACGCAAATGCTCGTGTGCTTAAATTAAGTGTAGTTATACGCAATGCTTTTGGCTGTTAAATCGTGATCAAAAGCTGAATCCCAATTGTACCGTGTCTTATCCTGAATTTATTTTCAGGATTAATTCATGGTCTGTAGTTTGCAACAATAGCTAAAAGAAAATTGCACATAACATTTACTTTTTAGTGGAGGTTCTTAATGAGAAATTTAACATTTATTCTTGGTATTGTGTTTGCTCTTTCAGCAATAATTCCAGCCTTTGCCCAGCAAAGTAACTTCATGATTTCGCCACCACCAATTCCATGGTTTGAATTCAAAGAAGGCCAAAAAGACCTGCGAGCAACTATAACCGGATTACATATGACAGGTGATGTTGATGATCCAAGCGGCAATATAACCGGCGATGTCAATGTATGGGGTGGCGGTGCCAGTGGTATTTACCGGTATGCCTTCAAAGATATCTTTGCATTTGACATTGGGTTGGCATTGATTGGTGCAGCTGGTGATGTTGGCAATGAAGTGGATATGAGTATGTGGTTGGCATCCATTCCACTGGATTTAGAGATACTACTTGTTAATAATGATCAAATTTCTGCAATCTTTTTTATTGGCTTTGGCTTTTCACGAAACTACATCGGAATTGATTCAAATGTCCCCGGCAATGAAGGAACAGTTGACATAACCACTACACTTAAGGGTCCGCAAGGTGGCTTGCAAGTAAGCTTTAAGCTGCAGGACTTTGCAATAAGTCCCTTTATCATGCTTACCAGGCAGGCAGGTGATGCAGATATTGAATATGACATTGGTGGTAATATTGGAGCGGTTTCAATGAGTGTTTCAACAACTACTGTCCGCTATATTGGATTTGATATTGTTTACGTGCCATTAGGGCTTTCGCTTAGCTCGCTGATGCAGCAAGCAAGCCAAAGCGGCAGCAATCAGGAATACAAAACCTATGTGATCAACATAGGCTACTGCACACAGCTGTGATTGTTGTGGATATTACTTTCATAATCTAACACAAGATTATGAAAGAACAATGTTATTAACAAAATTAAATCAAAGGAGGTTTGTATGAAGTACTCTGTTAAGGTTCTATTAGCTTTGCTTATCAGCGTTTGCATGGTTTCATGGTCATTTGCAGCGGGTGATTTACAAAACAGAACAAGAGATATTGGGCTTTTTGGCGGAGTGTTATTACCTAGTTCAGGTACAGTAAGTATTGATACTGATGCATGGAGCATTGATTGTGACACTGCAATGGGATTTGTCATCAAAGGTTATTTTGATCAGTTTCTAGCTCCAATGTTTGGAGTAGGTGTATATGGTCAGTATACTTCAACAGCAATATCACCAGAAAATACTGATTTAGAAGTAGATGCCGACATGTATGAATTTGGTATAACATTTAAACCAAAATTTGTAATCTCCCCTACTGCAGCAATTAAACCTGGTCTTGAAATTGGTTACAGAAAATTTAGTAGAGAATCGTTTGCTCCTGGTGATACTGATACAGATGGGGATGGTCTTGCTTTGAACATGTCTGCTGAAATTCAGTTTATGCTGGATAAGGGTTATACACTTGGGCTTATATTTGGATTCATAGCACAACCAACAGGAGGCACTAAAGACTCTGATGTAGCATGGGCTCCTATCTGGTATGTATCAGCAGGTATTGTATTTTAATACTCATTTTAAAAAAGCGCACCGCACAATGCGGTGCGCTTTTTTTTATACTTATACAACCTTCTTTTCAGCTTTGCTTCGTTTTACGGTAAATTGAATCTGGCCATTTTTATAATCAACCATCACTGTATCATCATCAATCACCTCACCGCTCAATATCTTGACCGACAGCGGATTGATAAGATGCCGTTGCAATGCTCGCTTAAGTGGACGCGCACCAAACTGTGGGTCAAATCCAACCTCAACAAGATAATCCAATGCTTTAGGGGTAAGCTCCAAACTTATGCCGCGCTCTTTTAACCGTTTACCCACTTCATTGAGCTGTATCATAATAATCTTGTTGATATGCTCGCGTGTAAGCGGGTTAAAAATTATGATGTCATCGACACGGTTCAAAAACTCTGGTTTAAAGTACTGCTTCAACTCCTGCTGCACACCTTTTACCCTCTGTTCATACGGGATTGACACATCAGAGATATACGCTGTACCAATATTTGACGTCATAATAATGAGCGTATTCTTAAAGTCAACTGTTCGGCCCTTTGAGTCGGTAAGTCTCCCTTCATCCAGTATCTGTAAAAAGATATTGAACACATCAGGGTGTGCCTTTTCAATCTCATCAAAGAGCACCACAGAGTATGGCCTTCGGCGTATAGCTTCGGTTAGCTGCCCACCTTCTTCGTAGCCTACATATCCGGGTGGTGCACCAATAAGTCGCGCCACTGCGTGCTTTTCCATGTATTCGGACATGTCAATACGCACTATGGCTTTTTCATCATTAAATAAAAACTCAGCCACCGCTTTGGCAGTTTCAGTTTTACCCACACCGGTAGGCCCCAAGAATATAAACGAACCAATTGGCCTGTTTGGATCCTGCAATCCTGATCGTGAACGGCGCACTGCATCCGATATAGCCTGTATTGCCTGCTCCTGGCCCACTACGCGCTTTTCAATAATTGTTTCCATTTTAAGCAGCTTTTCCTTTTCGCCTTCAAGCATCTTGCTTACCGGTATCCCAGTCCAGCGTGATACAACAGCGGCTATCTCCTGCTCGGTTACCTCCTCTTTCAGGAGCTTTCGCTCTTTTTGAATCTGTGCTAATTTTTCGTTGAGCGCTTTAAGCTTCTTTTCTTGCTCTATAATTTTGCCATACCGTATTTCAGCCACTAAGTTAAGATTGCCTTCACGTTCAGCCTTTTGCTCCTGCGCTCTCAGGTTTTCAATTTCTTCTTTGATTTTGCGTATTTCAAGGATGATGTTCTTTTCATTTTGCCACTGTACTGAAAGCTCCTTCTTCTTTTCGTTGAGATTAGCCAGGTCTTCCTCAATTTTTGCCAGCCGCTCCATTGAGGCTTTGTCCTTTTCCTTTTTTACTGCCTCGCGCTCAATGGTAAGCTGTCGTATCTTCCGTTCTATCTCATCAAGCTCAATTGGCATTGAGTCAATTTCCATCTTTATGAGCGATGCTGCCTCATCAATAAGGTCCACTGCTTTGTCGGGTAAAAAGCGGTCGGTGATGTAGCGGTGTGACAATACCGCTGCAGCAACTACTGCCGAGTCAGAAATGCGCACACCGTGGTGCACCTCATAGCGCTCTTTAAGTCCACGCAATATGGCGATAGTATCTTCTACCGTAGGCTCTCCAACATACACAGGTTGGAATCGGCGCTCCAGTGCCTTGTCTTTTTCAATATATTTCTGGTATTCGTTGAGAGTGGTTGCACCTATACACCTTAGCTCACCGCGAGCAAGTGCAGGTTTCAACATATTTGAAGCATCCACCGCACCTTCGGCTGCACCTGCACCAACCAGCACATGGAGCTCATCTATAAAGAGCACTACATCGCCTTGGGACTCCTCAACCTCTTGAATGACTGCTTTTAAGCGCTCTTCAAACTCACCGCGGTATTTTGCACCAGCAATAAGAGCCCCCATATCAAGCGTAACCACACGTTTGTTTTTCAGGCTTTCAGGCACATCACCTGCAACAATTCGCTGCGCCAACCCTTCTACAATAGCAGTTTTACCTACACCTGGTTCGCCAATGAGCACAGGGTTGTTCTTTGTTCTGCGCGATAGCACCTGCATCACACGGCGAATTTCTTCATCCCTGCCAATAACAGGGTCAAGCTTGTTGGCCCGTGCTAATGTAGTCAAATCTCTACCATAGCGCTCCAGCGCATTATACTTGTCTTCGGCGCTCTCATCGGTGACGCGTTTGTTGCCGCGTATATCTGCAAGCACACGCAGAATATTTTCTTTGGTAAAACCATGAGAATTTAATATATCACGAGCTTTATTCCTGCCAGTTGTGGCAAGCCCCAGTATAAGGTGCTCGGTGCTCAAATATTCATCTTTCAATGCAACTGCTTCATTCCACGCATTGTTCAACACATCACGCAAACCACTCGACATAACACCGCCGCCAGGGCCTGCACCATACTGCTTTGGCAATGACTGCAGGGCAATAGCCAACTCATGTTTTATATCTTCAACGCTTGCACCAAGTTTTTGAGCTATCGGCCTGAAAATGCCATCATCTTGATTAACAAGTGCATACAATAAATGCTCAGGCTGAATTTCAGGGTGATTGTACTGCGTTGCAATATTTTGTGCTTCATATAACGCATTCTGCGACTTTAACGTCAGCTTATCCATGCGCATACATTCATCCTCCATAGATAAAAAATAATCACTTCATGGGGAGTGCTAATGCGGGAACCTATAACAGAAAGGAATACACAATTCCTCACCGTCTTTGGCGGCAAGGTTTTTATTTTACTATTTTTTATTAATATACTCAATTTTTTTCCAATCGTCAAGCATTATTTATTCCGTATATCTTCCTGACTGCCACTTTCAATAATCTTTTTCACAACAGCAGGCACAAACCACACAGGAGGATTAAACAACCCTTTCTTAAAGCCCTTATGCTCAATAATATCTTTGAGTGTCATTTTAAGCATTGAGGGTATGTGACTGCCCGGCACACCTGTAACTGCAACCGGCAGCAAACCAACACCATACGGTGCATTGACATCCTGCTGTGGTGAAATGCCAATGTACATTCGTATATTTTGATTTTGCTTACAGTAGCCAAGCACCCTGGAATCAGCAATTGGAAGCCACAGCGAATATCCACCATCAGACAAAAGTACCCGTGCAATCGTCTTCCCCTGCACCATATTGGCGCCAGCAATCATTTCGAATATATCAACAATATTGTTTTGTAACGGTTCGCTGTTCAGAATTTTTATTGACGATAGTTTTGGGTATATGGCCGATAGCTCATAGCAGTTAGATTCCTTCCCTCCAAAGATCTCAGCCACAAAGGGCTTTGCTGCTTTTGTCTTGGTGGTTACACCGTTTTTCCAGCGCTCACCCGCATCGCCGTGGAATATCCTGCCTGCTTCCCAGAACACATCAACAGGCGTCCCACTTACATCATACATCCGCTGATGGTAGGTGACATCGTAGTAGCTGTCGGCAATATTTGTTAACGCAACACGATCACTATGTACCAGTGAACCAGTGCCAATAGCAACGATGTTCACATTATTTTTTTTCAAGATAAAACGCAGCGATCGTGATTGGTTGTAGTCACATGATGAAGCAGCGATGATCACACAGATTTTTTTTGCATCTTTACGCCAGGGTAATCCCTTTGCAATATAGTTTAACTGTGGTGTAATGGATTTCACAATTCCTTTTGCAAGCGATAGCTCCTGTAAGACATCATCCAGTGTGGTAGCGCTGGTGATTGCCTGCACACCAAGCTTCTTTGACTGTGCAATCATTGGCACCACATAAACGCGCATATCAAACCAGTTGTCGCTTACGCTATCGCACAATGCAATGATGCCGCGCTTTATATCCTTCCACTCTGGCTTTGCACTGTACGAATTATCCACAAGAAATGCTATATCGTATGCGCCTTTTAGCAATGCAAGTGTACTATCGGGATAATTGAGATAGAGCGAACGCATTTCCATTTGTGCTAGCTCAAACAATGTGTCGGCGTATTCAGTGCAACGGGACGCTATCTTTTGTGTGGCAACATCGTACACAATGCTTTTGACTGCAAAGCCTTTTTTACTTTTTGTAAGTGTACCAAGCTGAATGCGGTCAACATAGCGAGTTTTGCCCAGAATATCAAGCTTGTAGCTTTCCACCACTCCCTGCGGGTCAATGGAAAATTCCTGCAAGTCTTTTTCAAGAAGATCATGTGAATACACTGCAATGCCTTTCTGTATGTACATCGCCAGTGCTACAAGTTTGGCATATTCAGCGCCAAGGGTTTCATCATAGGAGCTATCGGCACTTTCCACTTTATAGGGAAGCACCGCGGTGTCAGCAAACAAGAGTGAAGAAAAAAATAAAAAAAGAATGAATGACAGAAAATAACATGTTTTTTTCATAATTTATTTTATTATACTTAATCTTATGAGTTTTAATTTATCATCATCATGGAATCGAGATAATAATTGTACTGTATCATTTCACACGGTCAACTATTATTCATATATATGTGACAATCAGTGAACATTATTAAAAATTAGTTTTCAGAAGTTCCCTTATACATTAATTGATAAAAGCATAGCAGCGTTTTTGTAAAACAACAAATCTTCCAGTACCCTGTGGCCTCTGCAGGCTAATGTTACAGTCTTCATTGCTGGTGGCCTGTACCCAAACGGCCAGCCTGATGCGTACATCACACGTTCTGCACCAAATGCGTTTATGAGTTTGCGTATTATCCATGACGAGTGAAAACTTGCAGCTTCATCAAGTGATAGCTACATATTTTCAAGTGTTGCGCTTCCATTCCGTGCACGCTCTGCTTTAGTAACCTAATGACCAAACAGTATATACGGAATAAAATCCAGACCATACGTTCTATTAAGACCAGCCTCACTGACACTTACCAGATCAATTGCATTTTCCTTTTTTACACCCGTTTTATCAATCAGTTCACCATCATCAAATTCCAGTATATTTCCTAAATGGCTGTGTACCTCTATAATCATAGCCGGCCAACTACTAATATTTCTTTTTAAAAAACATGATTAACACAAACCCTGCAATAAACCCCCCTATGTGAGCCGACCATGCTACATCAGTCATTCCTAACTTTTCGCCATACAGGTTAGACACCTGCATAACAAACCACACAAAGATAAAAAACCATGCTGGCAGTCGCAGTATAAAAAACATAAACCACACTTTTATGCGTGCAGCTGGAAACAGCACAACATATCCACCCAAAAGCCCTGACACTGCACCAGATGCACCAATGATGGGTGTACACTCATTATAATGAAACAGGTAAAATGTTAACGCCGCAGCAAGACCGCACAATAAATAAAATGCATAAAATTGAATAACGCCCAATACATCTTCAACATTGTTTCCAAAAATCCATAAAAAAAGCATATTGGATGCCACATGAATAATATTGACATGCAAAAACATGTGGCTAATAAACGGAACATAATGATTATAATTTGAAATATCTATCTTGTTTATGTTGCAGGGAACAAGTGCATACGTTTGGATTAAATTTTCAAAACCAGGCTGACCATATATTTCCAAATAGTATATAATACAATTTACCACAATGAGCATTACAGTAAAAAAAGGAAAAGAACGTGTTGGATTTTCATCTGAATAAGGTAGAAACATATTATAGTGACGTCCCGTTATAAATATATTTTCGCTTTTCAAAATCTTTTTGGGTTTTACCTGGCATTATATAACAACACCCCCCCACCGTTATGCCATCAGGAATAATGCAGTTTTTACCCACTAGTGTGATGCTGTTATAAAGTACCTTTGGATAATCACTGTTTTTCATGCCTTCTTCGGTTGTGCCAATTTTACATCCATTGCCAATGGTAAGCGGTGTTTCATCAAAGGGCTGAACAGTTCGTTCATCAATGATAGTGCGCATAATGCGAGCTTTTGAGCCAATCTTATTATACGGTAAAATAATAGAATCACGTATCACTGCACCTTGGGCAATTTCAACACCTGGAAAAATAATTGAATTTATAACTTCACCATTAATATAACAGCTATCGGACAAAAATGATTGCACCACCTTTGCATGCGGGCCAAGCATTGAATAGCGGTACAACTGTATTTTTGAATGTATATGCCCATTGAATACATGCTTTGCATACTCAGGATTATTTATGACATCAAAGTTATAATTATAATAGTCAACTACAGTGCTCAAAGGCCAGTACAAACATGAAAACTCAAACTTTTGCACTCCTTCATTCACCATCATGTTGATGATCATTTCAAAAATATTTGGCGATGTATGTTCATGCTTCAAAGCCTGCCGTATTGTTGCAAGTAAAGCTTTTTTTGTTGTAACAAGTATGCGGTGTGCCATCCGTGCCTTTTGCTCAAAGTGCAATTTAAAAAGCGCAGCAGGTTTTTTTAATTTAACAAACCGTTCAATCAAATGTGAAAAATTTATAATGCCAGGATTGTCACCATTGTATATTATAAAATATGCAGTATCACTGTCACGCACCAGTGAATAACAAAAATCAATACTGTTAAATTCATTCACTACTACTTTTAGTTTTGATTCATCAATATCAAAATGTGTAACGTATGATGGCAAATCATCATTGTGATTGCTGTAAATAATAGTGTGGGCATCAACCTCTTTTGCATTTCCAATTATAAAATCAACAATACGGAATCTACCCGCAAAGGGCAACATGTATTTTGATCTGTTAAGAGTAAGTGAAAGCAAATTTACAGAAGCTGTATCGGGATATGAGATAATCGTTGCATCCATTGGCACTTACATGGCTCTCCTGAAAATTGAATTTCTTCAACGCTATTGCTGACTTGACTTAGAATCCCCTTCATCATCGTAACAAACTTAAATTAAAAACTTTGCGTTTGTTGATATTACACCAAGTTCACGATGTCATTCTGAAACAAATTCAGGATGACCATTTGACTTTTCTTCTGTAAAGAAAAAAATAAAAAATATTTACTTTTATTCACAGCTAATAATAGTATGCATTATAATCGTACTACTTAGTAAAGAACAATGGTACCAAAAAAAGTTACACTGACAATATTACCACACAATCACACAGTTACTGTTAAAGAAGGCAGTACCATTGCAGATGCATTGCTTGAGTACGGTATACTAATACACACGCCCTGCGGTGGTAAAGGATTTTGTAAAAAATGTGTAGTGCAGGCAACTGGTGAACTTTCGGATCCTGACAATTTTGAAAAAGATCTGGGCGATAGTTCCCTTAGACTAGCATGCCGCACTACACTGCGTGGCAATGCTACAGTCTTTGCCCAAAGCATCCGTGAATATATACACTACCCTGAGCTTGATCCCACTCACTCATATGGCGTTGCTATTGACGTAGGTACAACAACATTACAAATAGCATTTGTGGACATTACTACAAATGTTGTACTACCAGAAATTACACTTCTGAATCCTCAACGCCGATTTGGCCATGATGTTATTACACGTATTAGCCATGCTCACAATGCTGACACTGCACACATGCTCTCACAACTACTTTTAGAAGCCATCATAACAGTCATCACAACAGCATGTAACCTTTCGCATGCACAAACAACTATTGTGCAGACAATTGCTGCATCTGGAAATACTGTTATGAGCTACTCACTGCTTGGCATTGATATCACACCATTAGGGACCCATCCTTACAGTGCTTCAATAACAACCTTTGATGAATACCGGAGCTATCGCCCTATAAAAAATATTTTTCCTTCCGCTTGTCTTGTGGTGTTACCAGTTGTGAGTGCATTTTTAGGCGGGGATTTTTTAGGCAGCATTGGTATATTGCCACAACAAAAAGGCAACAGCTTCTTTTTTGATATTGGCACAAATGGTGAAATGGCAATAATAAAAAAAGATGGCAGCATTGTTGCAACATCATGCGCAATGGGACCTGCACTTGAAGGTATGAACATATCCAGCGGTATGACTGCAACGGAAGGTGCAATTACACATTTTAATATGATAGACGGCAGGCTGCATTATTCATCAATAGGTACCCCGTCAGGCATAAGTGGAACAGCACTTGTTGATATCATTGCTATACTTCTGGATACCGGAGTGATTGATACACGCGGTGCCATCAAAAACGAAATTCCTTCACAACTTATACATCAGATAGCAATAGAAGATAATAATGGTGTTAAAGTACTGAACATTATTAACACTGTTACACTATCGCAATTAGATATTCGTAATGTACAATTGGCTAAAGGTGCAAGCTTGGCTGCCTCACGTATTCTGCTTAAAGAATCAGGATTATCAGAAGATGATATTGACAATGTGTATATTGCTGGAGCGTTTGGGAAGAATGTAAATATTGAAAACTTGATACGACTGAAATTTTTGCCACAGTTTCCTAATGCACACTATGAAGCAGTGGGCAATACATCACTTTTGGCAACCATTGAGGCAATACGTAACAAAGATTTTATACAAAGACTTAACAAAATTAAAAACACAATACATGCAATTGATCTATCGATGCATAAAGAATTTAATGATATATATCTTCAATCACTTGAATTTTAAAATATAAAAGTAGTACTGATACCTGTTATGTTTCCAGTTATAGGTGTGACAACCAGTTCTTTATCTTTTTTCCTGTGCATATATGGAACACCATACCCGGCAGATGCGCCAATAAGTGCACCTGCAATAATATCTGAAGGATAATGTTTACCTGCCTTATACCTGAAATACCCTGTAGCTGTTGCCAGACCTAGTGAACCAATCCATACGGGCATTTTCCATTTTGAATTGGGATAATAATCCGAAAATACTGTAGCAAAGAATACTGCGCTAAAAAAAGCTGTGTTGGTATGGCCCGATGGGAACGAACGTATTGCATCCCGTGTCATTTTAGTATCGTCATTAACATATTTATTATATACATACGGACGTGGTCTTTCTGTTATTGACTTCAAACAACCTGTTATTCCATTGGCAATTAAGTATGTTTCAATATACATAACTGAAACAGTTGCAATATCACTACGCACAAAATCAGAAAAAAGTAACGACAGTGGCATTATAAAAGCAAAATCTCGCGTTACATCACTCATTGTATCATATCTGGAAGACCAGTTATATGTAGCAGGTCTGTCAAACCAGTTTACATCATCTCGAGACATTGAATGTATTTCATCT
>JAOAIH010000064.1:0-17246 GCA_026414805.1 Spirochaetota bacterium
GAATAATACAATATGGGATTTGCAGTACGTGTATATGAAGCATTTAAGGAAGATGAGGTAAAAGCAAAAGTGCTGGCTGAATTTGTTGAGAAAGTAGAAGAAGCAATCAGCAATAATCAGGTAGCAACACGACAGGATTTAAGCTTACAGGAGTTGAAGCTTACAAAAGAGATGAAGGAAATAGAATTACGGTTAACAAAAGAAATAGAGCAGGTGAGGGCTGAGCTTAGATTAGAGATTGAGCGTGTAAGGGTGGAAATACAGCAAGTGAAGGGTAGCATTTTAAAGTGGCTTATAGGGTTATTGCTTACTCAGACCATCACCATAATAGGGATTATTGTAGGGCTATTCCAGGTGCTAAGGTGATATATGCAACATATAGTTGTTTGAAAAAATTTATATTGAAAATGGGGTGATATTCACCCCATTTTTTTTATAATTATGTGAGGGTAAATGAGGTATCACGCCGAGTGCGCTGAGTATGCAGAGTGATTGGGGTCAGAGCATATATTTACAAGATCCTGAAACAAGTTCAGGATGACCCGCTGTCATAATAAGGGGTCAGAGCCAAAACACTCTCCCACCTCCGCGTTCTCTGCGTGGTACAAAACATTGATTTTATTAAAAATTTTGTGGTTGTGATACAATCTTTGTGTGGTAGTAAATACTATGAACGCAGGTGGTAAAGTACCCTTAAATTATATCTGTGAGGGTCAAAAGCAATGAACAAAGATCATCACATGTATATGGCCATTGCTCTTGAAGAGGCAAAATTAGCAGAAGCTGAAGATGAGATCCCTGTTGGTGCAGTGATAGTTATGGGTGATCAAATCATAGCTCGCGCTCATAACAAAACGCGGCAATGCTCTGACCCCACGGCACATGCAGAAATGTTGGCTATCAAAGATGCAGCAAGCTATTTGCACAATGAGCGGCTTGTCGGCTGTAGTATGTATGTCACAAAAGAGCCGTGTGCAATGTGCGCGGGTGCTATCGTACATGCGCGCATTGAAACGCTTATTATTGGCACAAAAGATTACCGTTTTGGTGCATGCGGCACGGTGCTAGCTGTGTGCGGAAATACAGCACTTAATCATACGCCAGAAATGGTGTTTGGAATTTGCCAGGAAGAATGCAAAACAATATTACAAAATTTTTTTAAAAAGTTACGCCCTGATAAATCATGATTTCTGCTGCCGTGCTTCTTCTATGAGCTGGCTTAATCGATTACGTGTGCCAATACTTAATCCGTGGCTTACCTGTATTCTAAGGTGAGGATGGTCGGGCAGTGTGATGGTGTGCAATTTTTGTATGATGCGCTCTACAAGAGATTTTAAATCAAAGTAATTGTCACAATTAATAATTGCTAAAAACTCATCACCTCCCGTGCGGAATGTGATATCGTGTTCCCTGAGGCTTGCTTTTAGCAAGCGCGATACCTGTTTTAAAATACGATCGCCTTCTTTGTGGCCACCAATGTTATTTATATCATTCAACCCCTTGATGTCAAACAAAAGAACTGCAACGATATTGGTGGTATCCTCGCGGCGAACAGGTTCTTCTTTGGACCAAATTTTAGTTAATTCGTTGAGCTTTCGAACATTATAAAGCCCTGTTAGTGGGTCTATTGATGCAAGGGTTGTTGCCTTTTCATACAGCAAGGAATTAGCAAAGGCGATAGCACTGAAATCAGCTATAGTTTGCAACACTAAATAATCATCAGATGAAAAGATTCCACCCTGTGCCCTGTTAATTAGCTCTATGACACCGTAAAGGGTATCGCGAAAAATCATGGGCACTGCCATAACCGATTTTGTGGAAAAACCGGTAATTCTGTCAATTTTATCGCTGAAGCGATTATCAATGCTGGTATCGGGCACAAATACAGGCTTCCTTGTTTCAACGACATAACCTGCAACACCTTCTCCTTTTTTGAGGCGAATGTTTTTGACGCTGTCAAAATCAATTCCATGAGATATCACAAAGTATAATTCTTCCGAATTGGGATCATAGCGCAAAAGGCTCCAGTTTTGCGGCGCAAAGTAGGTATGGACTTCTTCCATAATGCCTTCGAGTATGTGTTCAAGTTCTAGAGAGGAAACGATAAGCTTGCCTACATTTGCATACAGCTGTTTTACTTTATACAGTTGGTCCATATCGTTAGTAGTCATATCACATAACCCGGATGATTCTATAATTAATTATTATTTCTTTGGAAAAATAATATATAGTATAAAAAAAGCAAATAAAAAATATATTGCCGCTACCTATATTTGTACTACGAGTTTTTAAAAATAAATAGCTGGCCTACTACGACGCAAAGAAATCGGGCTGGCAGGTGCTCTGTTTTACCATTGACCACAGATATCCATTGGGGTCAATGCGTTTTCGTTTCCTGGTGACCAGTGCCAGCGGAATGTAGGTGAAATAGGAATGCCATGAACCCACCACAAAACCGGTTTTGCCTGCCATTGCTCCATGAACCGCATTTTGTGCAAGCATAATGCAATACACTGCATCGTCGCTTGATGCCGGCACGCTGCGCACCAGATAGCTTGTGTCAATATATTTGATGGTTACGGGGATATTGCGTTTTGCACAATAATTGCTGATTGCATCTTTTAAAAGGAGCCCTATGTCGCCGTATTTAATGTTGCCCGAAGCATCGGTTTCTTTTGGGCCGGTAAAATATTGTTGTCCTGCACCTTCTGCTACAACAATCACTGCATGGTTGGCAGCATACAGACGTTTTTCTAAATGTGGTAAAAAGCCATGAGGCCCTTCCAGATCAAAGTGAACTTCGGGGACAAGACAATAATTGACCTCATTTGAGGCAAGCGTGACAAAGGCAGCAATGTAGCCAGCATCACGTCCCATAACGCGCACTATGCCAATGCCGTTTTTTGCCCCAATAGCTTCAGCATGGGCAGCATAGATGGCCTGTGCAGCAGTGGACACAGCTGTGGAAAATCCAAAGGTTTTATCCACAAACCATATATCATTGTCGATAGTTTTTGGTATTCCAACTATGGCAATAGGAAGCTTTTGTCGTTTTACTTCCTGATAGATGTCGTACGCACCGCGCAGTGAACCATCACCACCAATGATGAATAGTATATTGATGCCATGTTCAACTAGTGTAGCAACTATTTCCTTTTCATCCTGCTGTCCACGCGATGAACCAAGTACTGTGCCGCCCTTTTCGTGCAGGTCATGGACAAAAGCTGGAGTAAGTTCTATGAATGAATGCCCATAGCGTTTCACCAGGCCTTCAAATCCATAGCGTACACCATAAATTGTCTTTACACCATACTGGAAGTTAAGCATTCGAACAATACCCTGGATAACATTGTTTATACCAGGACATAGTCCCCCGCAGGTTACTACTGCAGCTTTTGTTGTTTCAGGATTAAAAAAAATTTTTTTACGTGGCCCTGCATTTTCAAATGAGGCGATAGTTCCTGTTTCATTGAAAGATTTCTGTAATAGGTGTTCTTCGATGTCTACAGCAATACGCTGGGAATCATCGATAAACTTTGATATTTTTAAGGGCGAATCAATAGTACAATTGCCCAATGAGTCTATTGTAGTGTCATCAAGTGAAATGTGTTCATTCATAACAATCAATAGATATATTTTTATAATGCAGTATAGCAAAAAAAATGTAATATACCAAAAATAGTACACACCTCATCAGCAATAATAGCGAAGGAAAGCGACACATAGGGTGTTGTTATAAAAAAATTATTGTTGTTAGAGGGATAAGCTTACAGAAAATATTTTTTTTCTTTACACTTTTTTTATTTTATTTAGTAATAGGTTATAGATTAAAGTTGAGAATAATATCTAGTAACTTTAGGTATTTGCAGTGCTAAAAAATAATGCAAAAATAGTCAGAGAAAGTTGCAACTGTACGCTGAGTGTAGCTATTTTAATATAATGATGAAGAGCATAGGGTATTTTTACTTCTATGCTGAATTTAATTCAGGGTTTTATCACAATAAGTTATCGTGGACGTGATTCTGGTTTTTATCACAATAAGTCATCCTGAACTTGATTCAGGATCTAAATGTAATGGAGATTCCGGATCAAGTCCGGAATGACGATAGGTGTAGAGATTCCGGAGGGGTTTAGAAAGAGGCTAGGTGGAACGATTCCGTATTAAGTCTGGAATGACGGTAGGTGGAACGATTCCGGAGGGGTTTAGAATGACCATGTGAAAAGTGAATATTCCGGGGGGTCCGGAATGTCAATAGTAAAATCATTCTTTTAGGAGGAAGTCATACATGAAACAATTATGTTCATTGATGACAGTGCTAACAGTTTGCTTTGCCATTGCATGTACCAAAGAGGCAAAACAGGATATATTAAAAATCCATTCTTTTTTTGGAGAAGTGAGAATTCAAACTAATGATAAAATAGCTGTGCCTGAGGTTGGTCAGATTTTGTCAGTCAATGATGTGATTATAACCGGAAAAGAATCTGTAGTTGATGTGGTTTACCGCAATGCCGGGATTATCCGCATACATGAAAATACAAAGGTAACTATACAATCGCTTTTAAACAACAATGCTGATGATGTTACATTAAACATTGATAGCGGCAAAACATTTGCTACATTGGGAAAACTGAAAAAAGGCGACAGTTTTGCTTTAAAGTCAAAGACAGTTATTGCAGCTGTAAGAGGCACTTCATTTAGAATGGTTGCTGATGATAAGGGTGCGCAGGTCAACGTTATAGCTGGCAAAGTAATGGTGAAACCGGTGAGCAATGAAACGGTGGTAGAAGATGTTGAAGTGATAGTTGAGGAAAACCAAACAGTTGCTCTTGATACTAAAACAGTTGAAACCATAGTGCAGAAGATAGAGGAAAAGAAATCTGAAACTTATGAAAAAGATGAACAGCAGAAAATTATTGAAGAATTAAAGGAAAAAATTAAACCAGTAGAAACTCCAAAAGAAGCACTAAAAGAGATAAAGAAAGAAGTAAAAGATATTCCAGTAGTTGCAGTAGCACATGAAGAAGTAAAACAGGAAATTAGCAGAGTTGTGGAAGATGACAGTGAAACAAGAAAGCAGCAAGAAGAAAAATTATTAAAAGATAAAGAAGAAAAGGAAAAAGCTGAAAAAGCATTGAAATTGAGGATGGAAAAGGAAAAACGTGAAAAGCTATTAGCTGAAAAGATGGAAAAGGAACGTTTGGAAAAAGAAAAACTTGCAAAAGAACAAGCAGAGCGTGAAAAGGCAGCTAAAGAACAGAAGATAAAAGAAGATAGGGTAAAGAATATACCAACGCTGTAATACTGAATGAATAAATAATTTGAAGCTCCATGGTGTATATGCTACTACATATACTATGGAGCTTTTGCGTTTACAAAATGTATCCCTGTGGCGAAATTCTGTTACAATTCTTAACGACATTAACATATCTGTCAATTATGGCGAGCAGTGGGCAATTCTTGGACCCAATGGATCGGGGAAATCATTTTTAATGAATATAATTGCCACGCTAATTTTTCCGTCCCAAGGCAAGGTTATCATTGCTGGGAAAGAATTAGGCACAGTCAATGTATGGGAATTGCGCACTCACATTGGTATTGTAAGCGACTACCTGCAATATTCCTATCCACCAAAGACTAAGGTTGTTGAGGTTGTAGCTTCTGGCTTTTACAGCAGTTTGGGGTTATATCAGGAGCTATCGCCTGCTATACAAAGAAAAGCTGAAAACATTTTACATACCTTGGGATTATTGCACTATGCTGATACGCCTTTTGGCAAGCTTTCGTATGGCGAGCAAAAAAAAGTGCTTATTGGCAGAGCATTGGTGTATGATCCTGATATTTTAATTTTGGATGAGCCATGCAACGGGCTTGATATACGCTCACGCGAGGAGTTTTTGCATACGTTGTCAAAACTGGTACAAATGCATAAAACCATTCTGTATGTAACACATCATATAGATGAAATCATGCCATGGGTTAACAGAGTGCTGTTGCTTGCACAGGGGCAGTGTGTGTATGCTGGGGATCGCCAGGTGCTTAATAATGAAGAGCTTTTGAGCAGAGTAATGGGATACCACATTGGAGTATTTCATCATAATAGCAGGATGTATTGGTATGTAAAATAAAAAAAGCGGCTGGTGTTGCCAGCCGCATGTGTGAATAGGGTAGAGTGGGTTATTGGAGTCTGCGTTTAAGGACTTCCTCAGGCTGTACGCCAATCATGCGATCAACTTCTTTGCCATTTTCAAATAGTATTAATGTTGGAATAGCACTTATACCAAACTTACGTGCAATTCCCGGATTAACGTCTGTATTGCACTTTACTATTTTTGCATTAATCCCGTTTGATGCCAATTTCTCAAGTATAGGTGTTTGCAAACGGCATGGCCCACACCATGGAGCCCAAAAATCAACTAATACTTTTCCGTTTTCCTTGAGCACAGCAGTATCAAATGTAGCTTCAGTTACTTCTTGAATTGATGACATTATAAACATCCTCCGTATTAAAATATCTGTTTAGAATATAATTAAATACTTAAATATTGGCAACTAAAATTTTGTTAATTTTAAAAAATTTTCAGGTAATCGATAAGTCCTTTATAAGTCACATCTTTGCGTTTCTTGCGTGATGATAAATTATGCCTTTGGCTGAGAGTGCAGTGGTCACAGAGTAGATAGAGTGAAATGATGAAATGAGGGGTCAGAGCCCAAACACTCCCTCAATTCCGCGTTTTCTGTGTGAGATAATAATACATCACACCAAGAGCGCTGAGTACACAGAGGAAATGAATTAAGGGTCAGAGCTTAAAACAGAGTGTAAAAACTCTTTTATCTTTGCGTTCTCTGCGTGGGAAAAAAGTAACATCACGCAGAAGAAGCTGGTGACGATGAGTTGGTGGGGTCAGAGCATATTTTAAGATCCTGAAACAAGTTCAGGATGACTCAATTTAATTTATCATAACATTGGTTGGGGTCAGAGCATTGCAACAGTATAAAATTTTTTTGTGTTAACGGTAGCTTTTTTAAACACTGAAAGATGCACAAATTTATTCTGTAGACTGATATTTTTGTTGAAAATAGATGCTACATTTATATAGTTTTGTGTATGAGTGATGGAAATAATTTAATAAAGAAAATAATTATACAAGCGCAATAAATGCTTATAATGATATATTAAATTTTTTTAAGGGGAATAGAAGTATGAAAGTCACTGTTGAAAAAATAAAAGAAGAAGAATTGAAAAAGCAGGGAGTATTTAGCTGGCCAATCTGGCAAAAGGAAATATCTGATTTTGACTGGTACTATGATACCACAGAGCAGTTCTATGTACTTGAAGGTGAGGTGGAAGTAGAAACTGAAGATGGTCAAAGGATTGTGTTTGGTGCTGGAGATTTTGTAACATTTCCCAAAGGCGTCAAATGTCGCTGGCATGTAAAAAAACCAATACGCAAGCATTATAATTTTAAATAATCCTGACAACATTTAGCTGTCAAACAAACCTGTTGAAGTTAGTTATGTAAAATTATATCAAACTTACACTAGCATATATTTAATATTGATTGAGGATAAAGCATTACACTAAATATTCTAGGGTAAGCCAAATATAAGATTGGTGATATTACTATTTTCAATGGAGGTCAAATTATGAAAAGTAGTTATGCTGTTATAATTATACTGTTATCATGTTTTGTTATTGTATCGTGTGCAACTGCAGAAAAAAAAGTTGGATGCATTGAAGGAAAGTGCGATGAAGGCTATGGTGTGTATGTATGGGAAGATGGATCAAAGTATGCAGGAAGTTTTAAAGATGCAAAATTTAACGGGCAGGGGACATTTACCTGGCCTGATGGTCGCGTGTATACAGGAATTTATGTAAACGGTAAGCGACATGGATATGGAGTAATGAGCTGGCCTGATGGAAGTTCCTACAGGGGGCAATTTAATCAGGATGATATTACCGGCAATGGTACTTTTACATATGCTGATGGCAAAATCTATACAGGGCCAATGGTAAAAGGTAAAGCGCACGGAAAAGGTATATTGCAATGGCCAGATGGGACTCGGTACGAAGGTGAGTTTATCGAAAACAGAATGGAAGGGCAGGGAATTCTTATTTATCCGGATGGAAGAACATTAAAGGGGCGCTTTGTTAACGGAATTCTTGTTAATGAATAATTTTTGCAATAATAGAAAGAAGGATATAGTATAGTTAATACATTAAAAACATTTGGACTTAACTGTCGTAGTGTTTTCCTTTTGAAGCTGCAAATTTACGAGCACCTTCTAAGGTTTCGCCACTTCGAATCACATCAGTGCCCTTTGCAAACTCCATCTCCATTGCATCGGCTAGTGGCATGTTAAGTCCCCTGTACACACACATTCTATCACTACGCAGACAATTTTGTGGGAATGATGCGATTTTTTGTGCTAATTCTATTGCTGCTTGTTTAATATCACCCTGGACAAGATAATTTACCAGACCAAACTGGTAGGCTTCTTCAGCATTAATTTCCCTGCCAGTGATGATTAAATCCAATGCTCTGCTCAATCCTATAAGGCGCGGAAGGCGCTGAGTGCCGCCATCTATTAGCGGAACACCAAACCTGCGGCAGAATACTCCAAATTTAGCTGTCAAATCAGCCATGCGGATATCGCACCAGCAAGCAAGTTCCAGTCCACCTGCAACCGCATACCCTGAAACAGCAGCTATAACAGGTTTTGATAAGAGCATGCGTGTAGGGCCAAGAGGTCCGTCTTCCTTCATGTTAGGATTGAGTTTATTTTTTCTGGGTCCGTCTTCGGCAATTGCTAGCAAATCAGCACCTGCACAAAAGTTACCGCCAGCGCCGGTAAGTATGGCTACCTTGAGCTTTTCATCAGCATCAAAATTTTTAAATGCTTGGCTCAGTTCTTCAGCAGTTGGGCGGTCAATGGCATTACGTACCTGTGGTCTGTTTATTGTTAGGATTAGTATATCGTTTACTATCTCCTGTATAATATTCATAATGGCCATCCGTATTATAATAATATACGTATTATATAAAAGACTTACTGCAAAATGTCAAATTAAAATATTAATTACTGTTGATGCTATCATTACATTAAGACATACAATTTACTGCATCATAACAAGAGATACAGCCATAATGAACATCCCTGCAACAAAACCTGCAATAGACATGTGATGTTGCCCAAATTTTATGGCTGCAGGCAGCAACTCATCAACGGAAATAAACACCATTATACCGGCTATGAATCCAAATACAATACCAAACAAAGCTTCTGACATAAAAGGGGAAAGTATTGCAAACCCAATAAGCGCACCTACCGGTTCCGAAAGTCCGGAAATAAATGAATATATAAAAGCTTTTTTTCTGCTGCTAGTGGCATGAAATATTGGCACTGCTACTGCAATGCCTTCAGGAATATTGTGCAGGGATATTGCAATGGCGATAGGGACTCCCACCTTTGCATCATGAAGGGCTGCAGTGAATGTAGCCATTCCTTCGGGAAAATTGTGAATACCAATTGCCAGTGCTGATAACAGCCCAAGCCGCATCAATTGCTGCTCACGGCTTGTGGCGGGAAGTGGCATGTTTTCAACTGGCTGTACTTCGTGTGGGTTTTCAGCGGATGGAACAATAATGTCAATGATCCCAATAAACGCAATGCCGCCAAAAAACGAACTCAATGCTACCCAACCACCCCAATGCCCAAATTCATGCCGTAGTACATCAAATGATTTTGCAAGTATTTCAATCATGGAAACATATATCATAACACCGGCCGAAAATCCCAAAGCAAGCGATAGTACCTTGGTATTAGTTTTTTTTGAAACAACTGCTATGGCACTTCCAATGCCGGTGGCAAGACCAGCTAAAAGTGTTAAGAGCAAAGCAAATAAAACATTGGATTGCTCATACATAGATAGTTATACCTTCTTTAAGAATCTACTTTCATCAAAGCGGATACGTGGACCATATATACCACCAACAGCGCGCTTACCAGCAGATATTACCATGACAACTATCGCATCTTTAGGAAGGTTAAGGATCTTTTTTATTCGTTTAGAATCAAACCCCTCCATGGGGCACGAATCATATCCGTATGCTCGCAGTGAGAGCATTAGATTTTGACATGCTAACGCAGTAGATTTGACTGCCCATATTTTTATATGGCATTTTGATATTGGTTCGCGAATGACTGGTGTTTTGAGACCGCGGATAAAGAACAGCAACCGCTTTACAAGACCCCATGTTCCAAAAAACCCTTGATTATACACAAAAGGAACAAGCCTTTTATAATACCAGATAGCAGCTTTTGGAACATTGCCTGCGGCTTCAAACAGCTTTACCATTTCCTGTGCATGCTGACGCCATGTGTTTGTGCGAGCAACCGCCACAAATAATGTTGCAGCTGTTTTTGCAGCTATTTGATCAAGGCAAGCTTTGTTCATCTGCTGTCGGATGGTAGGATCAACAATGTGGTAAATTTCCCATGGCTGAAGATTGGATGAGTTAGGTGCAAGTAGTGCATTATGCAGGCATTGATTTATTATTTTTTCTGGTATTGGTTCATTTTCATAAATCCTCACAGACCTGCGCGAATCAATAACCTTTTGGAATTCCTTTGCATCAATTTTGGGCGCCTTTTCATGATACTTAAATCCGGGATCATCTGTTAAAATATTTGCCATATATAACTCCTATCATAACACGTAAATTAAAAAAATTATTGCAATAAAATGATAATTAATTTTACTTGCATTAAAAGCAATGCATACGTGTGTAATACTGTCAATTATAAAAAAAGAAAATGCGGTGTGAATGAAAAAGGCATTTTTAATTTTTTTAAATACCTGAGGGTTGTATGAATAGCATTCCCCGCAAAAAAGTTAAATATTTAAAGGCATGTGCTCATAGCATGAAGCCGGTTGTACTGATAGGCAAAAATGGTCTGTCGCAAGCTGTACTTAATGCTATTGATGAAGTTTTGTTGAGCCATGAACTCATCAAGATCAAGTTTATCGACTGTAAGGAAGAACGAAAGGAACTTGCACAGCAGATAGTGGAGCAAACAGGGAGCACACTAGTTACTATGATTGGCAATGTCCTCATTATATACCGGCAGCATCCTGAAGCTGATAAACGGCAGTATGAATTAGCGGCAATGTGACTTATTTGTATTTAAATGTATAGATTTGTCTTCCTTCAAAAGGTTTTGCTTTCATAAAGAGTTTTTGTGTCTTTTCATTAATACACTGGTATACATCCTGTGTGATAAACAAACCCGGATCAGTAGTATATTTTTGTCCAAGGTGGAATAATGAATTAATACAATCAGATATTATTGTACCTGTCTTGCCACGTGGCTGATACACGGTATTTCCTATATGCATTGCAATTCTGTACTGTATAACCTGATTGAATGTTGTGTGTTCAAGTGATATAATACTGCGGTTTAACATGAGGCGGATTGCATAATATATTGCAGGTATAGAATCTCCATTGAATGGGAAAAGAAATAACCCGGTTGAGTCCATCCACATCCAACATCGACCATCAGCCTGATATAACAATTCTTCACAATAACGCCTAAAGGAATGAATTTTGCTATTTAAATGCTCTGATCCAATATGCTTTTTCAATTCATGTATATCCAGTATTTCTATAAATAAAAAGCAGAATGTATACTCATTACCAGGAGCAATACTGTCCCATGAATTTGGTGCAATGATATATTTATTCTGCACAGTAGATGATAGGGTTATATTTTTAAATTTTATGATATATTGAAGACGTGTTTGGGGAATTGGCCTTTGAAGTACTTCTTTGTTGCAATAATCACAAGCATTATTGTGAAAAAACCATGCAATATCTTTTATGGTATTCTTCAAATCTATAATACCATAATATATCCCTTCTTTATTAAACTTTTTAATATGTTTTTCTATCTCAGATTTTTTTAATCCTGAAATATCGTAATAATATAGTGTGTTTTTATTCATTGATTTCATTTTATTTGATTCATTATACTCAATAAATGATGTTGAATATTTTTTGGATTTGATTATTGTTTCAAAACCTTTTTGCACTAGCGGAAGATTTTTCTTCTGATAAATTATACAAATATTCATTTGCTATTCCATTGTATTGAATATATATAATGTAAAGTTGCTCCAATTTTTTTTGTAGTAAATTTTTCTGCTATTTGGGCATGAAGTGATGAATAAACCGGGTTGGTTATATTAATTGAGTTAAGCGGTGTAAAGCTTGATTCAATCTCCATAATCTTTTTTACAAGTTCGGTTTTCTTTAGCTCCTCAGGTATATGTTTGTAGGTGCAATACCCTGTGTCAATAGCAACCCTGATATTCACTGGTTCTGGAAGTTGTGATTCGATGACATTAAATAAAAATAATTCATGGAATATTTCAATCGCAGCACACACAGCAGACATGTTCCTGTTTCCAAGAATAAATGCTGCAATACAGCCATCACCTTCCCAATTCCATATTCGCCCATTTCTTTGTTCCACTGCTGCAGTAACTATATGGCGTAATCCTTGATATGTTTGGGTTATCAGCTGTGATTCATATTTGCGGACAAGTTTGGAATTTGCTGCAATATCTAATCTAAGCAATGTAACGATATATTCTTCATCTTCTTCAAGCACTCCCCAATTAGGGGTTTTTCTGGTTTTGGCATTTTCTATGAAAATGCGGTTATTTTTATCATAGACAAAACCTAAGTTTATTATTTCGGCAATGATTTCATGCAAATGAGCTATCGGATACCTGCGCCCCATGATGCCGTTTTCCTGTGCTTCCATAAGCGCATGTACTAGCTTGAAGAAAAGCTTTGATTCGCTGAAGTCGTGTAAAATCTGAGCGGCTGCATCTTTATTTGGTATTGGCATGCTTTCGGAAAAGCCCATTATTTTATGGAGATTATAGTTAGGTACAATGCTTTTGGCAATTCGTTCCATGGTATGAACATCCATGGATTTTGTGAGAGCTTTTTCCGTTATCGATAAAATTGAATAGGGAATTTTCATGATTTCTTGATAGTACTGTGCATCACAAATTTGTCAAAATTTTTTTTCTTATAAAATAATTTTTTATCTCATATTGAGAGGTCGGTAGTAACCGACCTCAACCCAACACCAAAATTTTTTTCTTGTAAAATAATTTTTTATCTGATAGATGATAATTTTAAGGATATACTTGAAATTGTATTTATGAGTGGAATATAATTTTTAAGGATAGTACCATGGGTTCTTATTCATCGTATGATATTCCAGACACAGATAACAGTGAAGTATTCCAGCGTTTTACTGAGTATTATACCAATAATGTTTTATCTTCCACAGCATCATTGAGCGATAAATTAAAACAATTCAGAATGCAGAATAATCTTACGCTTGAACAGCTTGCTGCAATTACAGGTATCAGTGGAGAGCTTCTGCAAAGGATTGAAGATCGCCATGTGTATCCTTCATTAAAGATTATTCATCAGCTTACCCGATCACTGCAGAAGGCAAAGGCTTTAGTTGCGGGTAGCCCAGTTGAATGGGGTTACACTGTTATAAAAAAAGATGAAATCATTACGTCAAAAAATGAGCGGCCCAAAGCACAGCACAATAGTGTTGAAGCAGGTTTGCAAAGGGGTGAAACTGCAAGCGAAGCTGTTGCAGTCAAGGCATACATTATAACACTGGAAGGCAACTACACAAAAAAAGATTTTTCCATTCACAATGGTGAAGAATTTATCCATGTGAAAAAAGGTGCAATAAAGATAACCTTAGGTGCTAATGAAGTTATATTGCAGCAGGGTGACAGTATCTATTTTCTATCGCTCATCCCCCACAAAATTGAAAATATTGCTTCGCATGAGTCAATCATCCACGTTATAGTCTATCAAGAGTAAGTAGTCAGAATTCATGAATCTTATTTAGATTTATATGGCAGTATCCACCAGGGTTTTTTGTGAGATAGTCCTGATGATATTCTTCTGCCTTATAAAAATTTTTAGCCATTGCAACTTCCGTGGTCACTGTGATGCCTTTTGCTTTCAGCTGGCTGATTATCTCATCAATTGCATGCTTCTGCCTATCGCTTATATAAAAAATTGCTGAACGATATTGTGTGCCAATGTCTAGGCCCTGCCGGTTGGGAGTACTTGGATTGTGAATTGCGTAAAAATGCTTTAAAATTTTTTCAAGGGTAATAATTTTTGGGTCAAAGGTTACCAGCACTGTTTCCGCATGACCAGTTGTACCGGTACATACGGTTTTGTAATCGGGATTGTGCGTGGTGCCGCCACTGTAACCGACAGTAGTGTCAACCACGCCTTTTACTTTTTTAAAGTACGCTTCGACGCCCCAGAAGCAACCACCGCCAAGGATAATCTGTTCAAATGGCAATTGCACTTCGTCAAAAAGATACATGTAATCCAGGTATCCTTCTTCAATCATCTTCTCGACAGGAATAAAGCGAAGTGCTGCAGAATTAATGCAGTAGCGAAGTCCAGTTGGGGCAGGTCCATCGTCAAATACATGTCCCAGATGCCCATCCGAACTTTTGCTACGGACTTCAGTGCGCACCATTCCGTGCGAGGAGTCAGAGCGTGTAACTAATGCATCCGGGTCAACAGGTTGTGTAAAACTTGGCCATCCAGTGCCGGAATCAAATTTATGTGTGGATGAAAATAACACTGTCCCCGTCACTACATCAACATATATACCATGCTTTTTGTTATCCCAGTATTCGTTATGATATGGAGGCTCTGTGCCATTTTGCCTAACTACATAATATTGTAACTGAGTGAGATTTTCACTTTTCATGGTTAAATCCTTAAAAAAAATATTGCTGCAACTTATTGCTAGCAGTGCTAAACAAACGATTAATTTCATTGTAGTGTAAATATAATCATTTTATTTTAAAAGTCAATAGTGTATTGTAATAAAAACAAATGAATATGAGCGATAGTTACTGATGGAGGGGTCACAGCCTTAAAATAAAAAATAAAATTTACAAAATCTTAATATTTGGCTGAAAATAACTTTATATGTAGATGCTTACTTACACACAGGATTTTGAAAAAAATCAGTTGTATACTATTTTTAACAAAATGATGTAAGGAGGGTTTTAATGAAGTTTGTAAAGAGTTTAGCGTTGGTTGCAGTATTGGCAGTTGCTACTGCAGGTTTTGCACAACAACAAGCAAAACCTGAAGAAAAACCAGAAGTTAAGCAAGAGCAGCCAGTGCCAGAAAAACCAAAACTGGAAGTTGGCGGACTGGCATACATTGAGTGGTCAAAGGAGTTGAAGCATTCAGCTACTACTAGAAACCCTGATGAGAATTATAATACATTTGCAATCAAGCGAGTGTATCTGGATTTCAAGAAGAAGTTGGATGATATGTGGAGTGTACGGGTAACAACCGATGTTGGTCAGGTTGACAGTAAGGCTAGTAAGAAGTATACAGAAACAGGAACAACAACATCTACTCCTGAATCAAAGACTAACTTTTACACTGTCTTCTTAAAGTATGCTTATATTGAAGCAAAAGAAAAATTAGACTTTGCTGAGTATAAGTTTGCATTTGGTATGATTAGCACTCCGCTTATTGGCTTTGTTGACAAGCAGAGTGATTACCGCTGGTTAGAGCAAAACTATGCTGACCAGGCTAAAACGGTACTATATTATTTGGATGGAACAACATTGAAGGGTCAATCAATTGATAACTCTGCAGACATGGGTGTGAGCTTGGAAGTTTCAATGTTTAACAAGCTTGTAACTATCACCGGTGCATTAACAAATGGTGAAGGCTACAAATATGCTGATGAGGTGAAGTTAGGTGACGATGGCAAGGCATACTATGGCATGCTTACCATTATGCCAATAAAGGACCTGTATTTTGTTGGAATTTACCGCAACCAAGATACCAATGACAAGATAAGTGACAATTACAATAGGTATATGGGTGGTGGTGTAGTATATTCTGATGAGTGGTACAAAATTGGCGCAATGTACTATATCCCTGAAGTAAGTACCAAAAAAGCAGGTCAAGCTGCAGTAGAGAATAAATACAAATTATTTGATAGCTGGGTGCATGTACGGCTTGACCAGATTGTAGATATGCCTGTAATCGTTGTGGGTAGATACGCCTTTGGCGAAAACAAAGATGTTGATAAATCAAAAGTTACATCATGGGCAGCAGGCCTTGGGTACTATATTGCCAATGGTCTGAGGGCGGTAGCTTACTTTCAGAATGTAAAGTCTGAGGCTCTTGATGATCCAGATAGGCAGATCTTTGTAAAAACTGAAGTTAAGTTCTAGCAATATCTCACTCAACTCCTACAGAAGGGAAGCTTTGTAGCGAGCTTCCCTTTTTTTATTCAAATCCCAAGCGCCACAGGGCAACGCCTTTAAGATTATATAGCTTAACCAGTTGATATAGTTGGCTGTGGGTTTGGCTATCTGGTACGTAGGCAACAAAGCGGTCATTATGGTTGGTGTATTCAAACGTAATGGTTCCAGAGTTGTGGCGATAGCTACTGTATAATGCCAGATACTTTGGTATTGACTTCATGGTGATAACAGTATAGTATCTGTCATTTTTCCACATATACCCGTATGCAGGGATACCTAACCACACTCGCTGTGGTTTGAAATATTGTAGTATATACTCAATATTTTTCTTTGTCCATTGTATGCTTGTCACTGGACCTGGTTTTGTTTTAGGATTATGAAGGTCGTAGCACATCACAACCACTTCATCAAGATACGCGGAAAGAAGCGCACAGTCGTGGAATGCCGAATGGGTTGGATTGAATTCAATCTGTGGAAAGATTGCTGCTGAAAGCTTAATGTCAGGAGCTATCGCCCTGAAATGTTTTAAAAATTGTGCAAAGGCGGGAGCGTAGTGTCCTGGTAGATATTCAAAATCAAAATGGCATCCCCACCACTTGTTGGTACGTACTGCTGCAGAAAGTGCTTGTATAGTTTTTTCCCAGTGCTGCGGATGAGTTAAAAATGCAATGCCATCCTTGACGCTAGTGAAAGTAATATGCGGGAGTAGTGCTATAGTATGTTCGTGTGCCTTTTTAAAAAGTGTGGTTTCATTTGTAAATTGTGGTATGGTGCACTCAGTGGCATTGATTGTGATGCCGGTAAAACACAGTACAGTACAACTGGTAAAACGCTTCTCCCAGTACTGGATGTGTTTTTGGTAAGGAAGAC
>JAOAIH010000064.1:17256-17568 GCA_026414805.1 Spirochaetota bacterium
ATTGTACAGACGAGACAGGTGATTTAAGAATGAACAAAAGGAGAATAACGCAAACGTTAGAAAATTTCATAAGTTAAAATTTTTTAATACTAGGAAAAAATCAATACAAAATTTATTTTTCTTTGCCAATCACGTGAGATTGTTCTACACAGTGAAATAATCCTTTATACTCTTCAGGTGGAGTTCCACCGTTAATCATTACTGCAATGGGTGTGCCTGCGGGAAGCTTTTGCATTGCAACGTAACGAAGAAATGGGCCATCGGTGTGATAGCTGTTGCCAAAAGCCGCAATTGCGTACACGTGATCTGTGG
>JAOAIH010000065.1 GCA_026414805.1 Spirochaetota bacterium
ATCTTAGACTGGCGCTGTCGCTATCTCTTTTGTTTGCATTTTTAGATAATGGTATGGAGTGTATAGATAGACAGGTTGGGTTTAAATGTGCTATATTGACATATAAAGGTAATAATTTTACTATGAAAATATATTTTTATCATCAAAATGGAAAATGGTTCTTGACAGATGGCAGGCATTGCATGTAAGTATAGTCATAACAAAAAAGTGATATTTTAATATTAGAATAAAATAGAATGTTATGGAATGGCAGAAAATATTATCTGATGCTGTACAGGATGGAAAAATAAGGGAATTACATCTTAAAAAGATACCTGTTTTAAAAACTTGTGATAACTGGCGTGAGGTAGAGCCAATAGGGTGGGTAGATCATCCTATGAAGCTTACTCATTACAAAGGGGCTCTGGTAAAGCTTAGGGGAAATATCTATTTTGTAACAGAAAAGACAATTAATGCATTAAGTGAATACATAAATTGGAAAATTACCCAGAGGATCGATGTGATATAATCATTCTTTATTCAGCTGAATTGATATTACTACTTCTTTCTTTTGTACTATCTTTATAACAGTATCCAGAGCAGTTTCATCAATTAATATATGGTTTTCACCAATCCTTTCAATTATTACACCTTTGGGAAGGCTATGCGACAGCTCATCAATAAAGTCCTTTTTGTCTGAATAAAGGATGATTCCTCGTTTAATGGTTACTGATGGTGTACGTTCAATCCACTCATTAAGCTGAAATTGTATATTCTGTGGAAGTTGATTTTTTGCATATTGTTGTAAAACTGAAATAAATATGTCAGGGTTCATGCCACGTTTAATAGCATTGAGAATGGCTATTTTTGAAATTTTTGCATGAACTGTAACATCAGTTGATGAAATTTCGGTAAATGCCATAAGGATATATGAAACTTCCGATGGCATTTCATGATAGGGAATTACAAGTGAAAAGTCGGGATTGATATATACTGATGGAGCGTGTACCTGGTGTGATTTTTGATCTTGCTGAAATATATTTTTCCCAATATCACTTAGTGTAATTGTATTGTTAATCACTTCTATCACGCCAATAGCACAAAGAAAATTTATTGCGTTAATTATATTGATCCTGGTGTTTTCATAGTAGTCATCAATTTGTGATATCCTTTCAGGATAATTGTCCGGTAGTGAATCCAGAAATAATATATATATGTAATCATCTAGGGTATAATTACTATTTTTTTTAATAATACGCAGAATAGTCTTTATCACATCGTTATGTACAGGGAAAGGATTGGGGAATAATGGATGTATATCTTTTCCTGCTGCATGCACAATCATCTGTACTATCTGATGTGGGGTAAACAGAAGCTTGCTTAAATGTTTGAGCGAACAATTAACATTGGTTGATGAAATTGATAAAGAATTGGTTATGGATAACAGGTATAATGCTAATTGTGTAATTTGTACTGTAGGTAATGGCTTGCCTGTTGTTTGGATTGATAATGTATGCACTGTCTTTGTAATAGTATCAATATCGGATTTTCGTAAATTGCCTTCCTGAGTAAAAAAAAGCCCTTTTGCTGATATACAGTCATGAGCTTTTAACATTGCAATTAATGCCATGTAATGATTATGCACAGTGATGCTTCTCTTATCGTATTTTATTTGAATAAAATCTGGGTTAACTATTATCACACCTGTAAAAGAAGAAGATAACACATGATATATCCCGATGCACCGGTGTATCAATAATTCATTAAGAATACTTTGGGCTTTACTAATACCAAGAATCTTTATGGCATATTTCACAGAAACTATGCATCCCCGCTGTATACATTGGTGTAGAAATTGTAACGCATTTGCACTTAAATGGACATGATTGATTTGATGTGATTTCTTTGTGGCGATGTGTTTTATTATTTCGTTGGAGTATTCACGTAATGTTGTGGCATTAATTGGGTTTAGTAGCTGGCGTAGTTCACTATATAAGCATATTTTGTCTAATTTATTAGATAGTAGCTGTCGATTTTTCAGGATGTATACTACTGATTTATTTTTTAATAATTGGGCTATTTTTTCAATTTGGTATATCGGAATACGAAGGTTGTGTTCAATGTCCCTGAAATGTACATCATTTTCTGCCAGAATCTGCAGTATAGAAATTTCGTCTGAATTACATTGAGAAAAAATTAGTTCAATTCCAACATGGCTTGACATACGAGAAGCAATTTCTTTAACTGTTGCTTTTTTAGGATCTTGAAATCCAAGCAAAGAGGCAAGAAAAATCCTATCTTTTTTTTCTAATGATTCAATATGTTGTAATAATGTTCTCATTATTTAAAAAATAGTAGACACATTAATTGTGATAATATACATGATATCAATACACTTTTTTAATAAAAATGTAACTTTAATCATACTATTGCATACATAAACTATATCCTTTTACAGACCGAGGTACATAGATGTTACAGTTTTTAGCTTTCAATAAACAAAATACTGATACAATTCAAATTCATGTTATGAGCAATGCAATGATTGCAAAGCTCATGTTGAAACGAATAGGATATTTAATACTATTAATTTATTCAACTATTTTTTTGGCTGTTGCCATTCCTTTTAATTGGACCTATGCCATTGGTGGTTTCTTGTGCAGTGTGTTTCTGCTCAGGATTATTAATGATATAATAAAATGGCGTAAATTTAAAAATGCTGTGTTAACTGCCTCACCATCAGGTATAAGTATTCAGACACAAAATGAAAATTATCACTTTAATGCCAAAGATATAACTTACCTTGAAGTTAACCCATTCAGTAATTTAGTTATACGGGAACGTTACCGCAGTTTAGGGTTTCCACTTATGCTTATAAGCAATGATGACAGAGAAAAACTCTTGCAATACTTCTATGATATGTCGCCCAAACGTACTGTAATGTTTAAAAAAACATGGGAGATGTTTGATGCGATACTTGTTGCATTTATCCTTGCGATGCATATTCGGCAATATATAATTCAGGCATACTATATCCCTACAGGTTCTATGGAAGATACATTGCTGGTTGGAGACCATTTATTAGCAGAAAAGATAACCTATGGACCAACTATCCCACAAATGCTTGGCATGAAAAGGCCTATACACCTCTCTTTTTTAAGCATACGACCTGTAAAGCGTGGTGATATCATTATATTCCGGCCTCCCAACGAGGAAGAAAAAGATTTTATAAAGCGTTGTATTGCTGTAGAGGGCGATGAGGTACATATTGAAGATGGTGCCGTGTGGATTAATGGGGTTAAATTGGATGAACCGTATGTAAAAGGGGTTACTTCATATAGAGGATTCAGTGAAAAGCGAATTGAAGGAGTTGTTCCCAAAGGAATGATTGTGGCTATGGGTGATAACAGGGAAAATTCCTATGATAGCCGTGGTTTTGGGTATGTGCCTTTGGACAGGATAAAAGGGAAAGCATTCATTCTGTACTGGAATACAGATAATATTAAAAATCTGGACTTTTCCCGGCTTGGCATCATCAAATAACACTTATGGTTGATATGGAGAACCTATCCCATAAAAGAAGAATTATAGTCACCTTAATCTTTATCAGTATAATAGCTGTAGTATTAATTTCAAAAATCACTCAGCTTCATTTTAGTTCAAAAGTAGTGGTGAATAATACAAATAGTTTTATAAAACGAGGGGATATCATTGATGTCAATGGATATCCCCTTGCTGTGTCGGTCTATAAATATTCTATCTTTGCTGATCCCCGTAAAGTTACTGACCCAGATGCTGAAGCATTGAAACTTTCAAATATACTTGCAATGCCGCAATCAGAGCTTAAGGATTTATTGACCCGTGATAAGCACTTTATTTGGATTAAGCGTAAGGTTGATGATGGTATTGTTAATAAAATAAAAGAGTTATCATTGCCAGGCATATACATTAAAAAAGAATATGCACGAGTATATCCAGAAGGCATGATGGCAGCTCAGGTTATTGGGTTTGTCAATGTTGATAATATTGGGCTTGAAGGCATTGAGTATAAATATAATGACACGTTGTTGCATAGCGATAGCTCAAGCAGCATTGAAGAAAAGGGATTCACCGTCCAGCTGACACTTGACAGAGCAATACAGTATATTGCTCAAAAAGCACTTAATAACTATGCTGCTGTGGTAAAGCCAAAAAGAGCGGTTGCAGTTGTTTCTGAAATTAGAACAGGGAAGATCTTAGCGCTTGCGTTATACCCACAATTTCATCCAGAATATTTTTATAATTACGATAAATCGGTGTTAACATGCTTTTCAATTGTTGATTCGTTTGAACCAGGTTCAACAATGAAAATATTTGCTGCTATAACCTTGCTAGAACATCTTCCCGATGCTCTTAAAAGAACATATGAATGTAAAGGCAGTGTTGAAGTGTATGATGCAACAATAAAGTGCACCAAACAACATGGAAAGGTAACCTTAAGTGACATTATTACACATTCATGCAATGCAGGAATAATTCAGGCTATGCAACAGGTTAAAAAAGAACATTTGTATCAAACCTTACTACGGTTTGGTTTTGGAGAAAAAACAGGTATACAAATTTCAGGTGAATCTCAGGGTATCGTTCGCAGCCCAAAACAGTGGTCTGGTCTTTCAAAATATTCCATGGCTATAGGCCAGGAAATATCAGTGACTTCTGTACAACTTGTTGCTGCTTTTGGAGCTATCGCCAATAATGGAATATACATGTATCCCCAGATAGTGAATCAAATTCAAAACAGCAATGGCCAACCTGTTACTAGTTTTTTCCCAAAAACAAGAGGAAAAATATTGAATGATGCAGTAGCTAAAACTGTTCTTTCCATGATGCACAATGTTGTTATTGAAGGGACTGGCAAAAGGGCATATGTTGCTGGATACGGTACTGGTGGAAAAACTGGGACTGCCCAGAAATCCCTGCCACAGGGAGGCTATATCCCCGATGCGTATGTTGTATCATTTATCGGGATTGCACCTGTTGATAAGCCGGATATTTGTATTTTGGTTATGTTTGATGAACCATCCTTTGGTGGATCAGGTGGTGAGCTGGCAGCTCCAGTTTTCAGCGATATAGTAAAGCGTGTATTGCCGCTAAGAGGCTTTGGGAGTAATGCTGTAGCATACAAACAATCACAGTTGTATAAACCTGTAAAAGAAGATGTAATGCCCAACTTCATTGGCAAAACTGATAGTCTTGCATTACGTCAGCTTATAAACTTGCAACATCACTATCCCATACAGTATATAATGAAAGGTTCAGGAAGAGTGGTTGGGCAGGATCCAAGACCAGGAATACCATTAAATAAAGTTACTTCAATTACATTGGTTCTGGAGTAGATGTGGAAAATATTTTTAAAAATAATATTAGGGCGATAGCTCAAAGGGATGAATCGCTTGCTGATATGATACAAAAAGCTGATTATGCTCCGTACATAGAAGTAATCAAATCTAAAAGTGGCGATGTTATCCCCATCGTTAAGAAAGAAAACACTATTGCAGTTCATAGCAAATTTGACCCAATAAAAGAAGCACAACGACTGATAGAGGAATGTGATTGTGCTAATTATGATTGTATTATAGTTTCCGGGTTTGGGTTTGGGTATCATATTGAATGGTTATTGAGCAAAGCTAAATCTGATGCAACGGTATTGATATTGGAACAATTTCCATGGATGGTACATGCTGCTATAGCTAATCGGGACTTGCAAAAAGTTTTTGATGACAAAAGAGTTATTCTGCTTGTCAACCCTGATGAAGAAAAAATTGCAATTTACATGAGGGGAAGATCGTCGTACAAAACGCTGTTTATTACTCACCGAGGCTCATTTCAAATTGATCCTCAGGGCTACACCAATTTGCAAAGAATTGCCAAAGCATATATTTCCACAAAAGAAGTTAATATTGCAACTCTGGCTAAATTTGAGAAATTGTGGACTTCAAATATTGGGCGTAACATTCATGAGATTATTAAAGCTGTCCCTGCAAAAGCTTTCTTTGATATGTTTAGCAATATCCCGGCTTTCATTGTTAATGCAGGTCCAACATTAACGGAGTGTATTCCGTATATTCAAAAACATTATTCGCAGGCAATTATTATTGCAGTAGATACTTCACTCAAAGTGCTTGAGTACTATGGTATTGAACCTCATTTCTGCATAACTGTTGACCCACAGCTTGTTAACGCACGGTATTTTGAAGGAGTCCATAGCAAAAGGACGGTATTAATTGCTGATCCCATGGTGCATCCATCCACGTTTCTTTTTTACAAAGGCAGAAAAGCCATAACCGGCGTTGCATTTGAAATGATGAAGTGGATTGAAGAAACAATTGGACAATATGGTACGCTTCGCTACGGTGGATCGGTGTCAACTAATGCGTATGATTTTGCAAAACGTTTAGGAGCATATCCCATCATTATGGTGGGGCAGGATCTGGCTTTTACCAAAGGGCTTGCTCATGTAAAAGGTGCATATCTTGACGAACACATCTATTTCAGGAACTATCGCACCTATACTGTTGAAATGTTTAATAGATTTCAGCTAACTGCCCTGCCAAAGATTTTTGTAAAAGGAATAAAAAGCAAGCAGGTTCATACAAATCAGAAAATGATGATTTTCATTTCATGGTTTGGGAGGCAGAATGATCCTGCATTAATCAATGCAACTTATGATGGGGCGTATATTGAAAATGTTGTACATAAAAGTATTGAAGAAATTACTTACCAGAACTCTGGGGTTGATATCTGGAATAGGATTGATGATATTTATGGCAATGCCCTTCCTGACAGTAATACTATTGAGGTGTGTGCCCAAAAGCTAATAATGCAATTGAGCCAAATGCTATCACAAACTGATGTAATGTGTACAATGCTGCAACAGGCAATAAGGCTTTCAGAAGAACTCATAAAAAATATTGAAAATAAAAAAACGCATGCAATACCTGCACTGGTAAAAAAGCTTGATGATATTGACAAAAGGCTTTCTGAGTTCAGCGTTACAAAAAATTTGGTTGGATTAACCATACAGCATATTATTCACACAGTGACAGAAGGATATGAAATTGACGACACTGCTAAAAGTGAACAGGAAAAAGTAGCATCAAAGTCCTTATATTTGTATAAAGGATTGTTGGAAGGGGTGCAGTATAGCACCCGTGTTATAAAGAGTATGCTTGCTCTGTTACAGCATTAGTTTTAAGCATTCCGCAACTTTTTGTGGTTAACAATCACAATGCCAGCAATACCTGCAATAATCAAACCCAGCGCAATTAACTGTGCCTGAGTTAAACCACCAAATACAATGGGATTTCTTCGAATAAATTCCACAAAAAACCGTGGTACACCATTGAGAATTAGATATATAAAAAATAAAGTACCCTGTGAAAGCTCTTTTTTTCTAAGTTGCAATAAAAGGATTGCAACAATAAAAGAGAAAAATGACTCAAAAAGTGGAGTAGGGTACACTGTATACGATGTGGGGACGATCCCATTGGGATAAGCAACGCCAAGTATGCCGGATGTTTCAATACCGTAACAACCGTCGCCGGCAATATGGCATCCTATTCTTCCAAAACCATAACCTATGGCAATGCATGGTGCTGCAATATCAAGAATTTTCAAAACAGGTTCATTGCTTCGCTTTATAATGAAATATCCAAAGAACAGTGCAAACAGTAATCCACCATAAATAGAAAGCCCTGCACCGGAAAACACAGTGCCTGCAGGGTCAGCTAAAAATTCATCCATATGATCCAGTATATGAAATACTTTTGAGCCAATAATACCTGCAGGTATTGCTACCAGTAAGATTTTATATGCTAAATCAGGATTGATGTCACGTACTATAAGTTCCCGTTCAAATAATATGTAAGCCAGATAGATGCCAATCGCTAGCATTACTCCATATCCGCCTATGGTAATAAATTTATACTGGAATAGTATTGGATACATGATGGAGTTCCTCCCAGAATGTCTGAAATTGAATGATTATCATGACATAGTTACTACCATAAAAAAAATTGCAACAGAATTATTAGCTCCGTTGCAATTTTTAAGGATACTTGGGAATAAAAATTATTTTGTTTCAACAGCCAGAGTCTGACGTAATTCGCGTTTTAATATTTTGCCTGAGGGATTTTTTGGCAATGCATTCATAATAAATATTTTCTTTGGGGTTTTGAACCCTGCAAGTCGTTGCTTTGCAAATGCAATTATCTCTTCTTCAGTTGCTTGCATATCTTTTTTCAATACTACTGCAGCACAAACCATCTCAATCCATTTTGGATCAGGAAGGCCAAACACAGCAACCTCAGCAATAGCTGGATGCTGGTATAATACTTCCTCAACTTCACGTGATGCAACGTTTTCGCCGCCAGTTTTAATCATGTCTTTTTTACGGTCAACGACGTACAAATAACCATCTTCGTCAAATTTACCCAGATCGCCGCTGTGGAACCAATCAAATGCAAAAGCTTCAGCAGTTTTTTCCGGGTCATCCAAATATCCTGTCATAACGTGCCCTGATCTATGAACTATCTCACCAACTTCCCCAACAGGAACAAAGTTGCCATCATCGTCCATCAATGCTGTTTCTACATTGAGTACAGGTTTGCCTGCTGAACCAGGTTTTGTAAGCTGATCTTCAGGTTTTAATATAGTAGCAACAGGACCCATTTCAGTCTGGCCATAGTAATTCCACAACCGCAATCCCGGGAATATTTCAGTTAAGCGTTTTAACACTTCAACCGGCATAATGCTTGCACCATAGGCAGCTTTTTTAAGCGAAGAAAGATTATATTTTTTAAATTCAGGATGATTAATTATTCCAATCCATACAGTAGGTGGTGCAAACATGTGTGTTATATTGTATTTTTCAATAAGCTGCATCATGGCAACGGGGTCTGCTTTGTGTAAAATTATATTTGTTGCGCCAACATACAAAAATGGCATAAGAAAACAATGCAGTTGTGCACAGTGGAAAAGCGGAAGAGCATGCAGGCTAATGTCATAGGATTTATATTCACCTTCAATAATGCAGCTGAAATACTGCGACATTAAAGCTCTGTGCGATAGCATTGCACCTTTTGGCTTTGATTCGGTCCCACTGGTGTAAGGAATCTGTGCAATATCCTCCGGTTCTACAGTTGTGATAATATCATTAGTTGACATATCCTTCATCATTTCAATCAAGTTATCAAAACCTTCTGGGATGTTTGTACCTTCAAGTGGTATAAAGAGCCAATTTTCAACGCCTGTACATTTATGAATAGCTGGTGCTATTACGTTATATAGATTGTCCTCAACGATAACCATTTTCGATTTTGAGTGATTTATTATGTATGCCATTTCATCGCCGTTAAGCATATAATTGATTGGCACTTGAATTGCTCCAATCTTGGAAAGCCCCACAAAACTAATAGGATAGTAATGTGAATTGAAAGCTATGATGGCAACGCGGTCGCCTTTTTCAATGCCATATTGCTGCATAAGGTGGCCAAAACGGCAACATTCTTCTTCCAATTGTTTGAATGTTAAATTAGTGTCTCTGAATGCAATAGCAAGCTTGTTGCCAAATCGTGAAGCAGCGCGGCGCACCATATCAGCTATAGTATCTCTGCAATAAAGGTTAGCCATAAAGATCCTCCATTTATATTATGATAAGATATATGACAAATATGAAACATGTTATTTGCCGTGCAAGCATAAATTGTAAATGAAATTTAAAATAGGCAAAGTATTTGTATAATGAGCTATCGCCATTATAACTAATACATTGAAATTATAAATATACATGCTATGATAATTCTAGTTCGGTGCTTTATGTAATGATAAAATCGTTGATTTTTGCTACAGCAGTAAAATTTAGAATTTTATTATTTGATTTTTTAATTGACTTACATTACACTTTTTTGTGAATGTGATACTCACGCCGTGATCTTTCATTAATCTAAATGTTGTATAGGTAATTAAACTCAGAGTGATCCTGAGTAAGGGTTTTTTATATTTAAAATCAAAATAGAAAGGAGAAAGCTTTCATGGCAAAAAAGATTATGAAATCAATGGATGGTAACGAAGCTGCTGCGTACATATCGTATGCGTTTACTGAAGTTGCTGCCATCTATCCAATTACACCTTCTTCACCCATGGCCGAATTTGTTGATGAATGGGCCGCACATGGGAAGAAGAATATTTTTGGTCAGGTTGTGCGCGTAGTTGAAATGCAATCAGAAGCTGGCGCTGCGGCGGCAGTCCACGGTTCATTGCAGGCAGGTTCGCTTACCACTACGTATACGGCTTCTCAGGGATTGCTTTTAATGATTCCCAATATGTATAAGATCTCTGCAGAATTGCTCCCTGCGGTATTCCACGTAAGTGCCCGTTCAATATCTGCTCAGGCATTGTCTATATTTGGTGATCATCAGGACATTAATGCTTGTAGACAAACCGGTTTTGCAATGCTTGCAAGCGGTGGTGTTCAGGAGGTTATGGATTTGGCCGCTGTTGCACATCTTTCGGCTATCAAATCGCGCATACCATTCCTTCATTTTTTTGATGGATTCAGAACATCACACGAAATTCAAAAAATTGAAGTGCTTGATTATGAAGATCTTGCTAAGCTTATTGATTATGCAAAGTTAGAAGAATTCAGAAACAATGCATTAAATCCTGAACATCCTGTTACTCGTGGTACTGCACAAAACCCCGATATTTATTTTCAGGCGCGGGAAGTAAGTAATATATTTTATCAAGCCGTACCTGATATTGTTGAAGAGTATATGCAGCAAATAAGCAAACTCACAGGTAGAGAATACCATCCATTTACCTATTATGGTGCACCAGATGCAGAAAATATAATCGTAGCCATGGGTTCAGTCACCGAAACTATAGAAGAAACAATAGATCATCTTGTGAAACAGGGCGAAAAGGTAGGGCTTATTACATGCCATCTTTACAGGCCATTTTCCACTAAATATTTCTTCAAAGTATTACCGCAAACTGTTAAACGAATTGCAGTACTTGATAGAACTAAAGAACCAGGTTCAATTGGCGAACCATTATATTTAGATGTTCGTGCTGCATTTTATGGAACAGCCAAACAACCTCTTATTGTAGGTGGCCGTTATGGATTGAGTTCCAAAGATACTACTCCATCACAGATTATTGCAGTATACAATAATCTCAAGCTTAACGAACCAAAGAATGGTTTTACAATTGGTATAGTTGACGATGTAACATTTACGTCATTACCACTTCCTGAAGAAACCAGTGTGGTACCTGAAGGTACGTTTGAAGGTAAATTTTTTGGTGTAGGTTCTGACGGAACTGTTGGTGCAAATAAAAACTCCATTAAAATTATTGGCGATAATACTGATTTATATGCTCAGGCATACTTTGCGTATGATTCAAAGAAATCAGGTGGAGTAACTGTTTCGCATCTTAGATTTGGGAAAAAGCCAATTAGATCAACCTATCTTGTCAATAATCCTGATTTTGTAGCCTGCCATGTCCCTGCCTATCTTGATAAATATGATATATTAAAGGGATTAAAAAAAGGTGGCACCTTCCTGCTCAACTCATTGTGGGATGAGGAAGAAACCAAAAAGAGACTGCCTGATCACATTAAACGATATTTAGCAGAAAACAATATCAAATTTTATATCATCAATGCAACGGAAATATCAGAACGTATAGGGCTTCCTGGAAGAACCAATACAATTATGCAGGCAGCATTTTTCAAAGTAAGTAATGTCATTCCTTACGAAATTGCTGAAAGAGAAATGAAAGATGCTATTGAAAAAACCTATGGGCGCAAGGGTGCTGATGTTGTAAGTAAAAATATGGCTGCAGTTGATGAAGGAGCAAATAATGTAAAAGAGGTAAAAGTTCCTGAAGAATGGAAAAATATTCAACTACCAGGAAAACCAACATTTGAAGAATTGCCTGAGTTTATCCGTGAGATAGTTGAGCCAATGAACAGGCTGGAAGGTGATAAGCTACCGGTAAGTGCCTTTTTGCCCAGACCTGATGGAACATTTCCTCCTGGCACAACACAGTATGAAAAGCGTGGCATTGCCGTCAATGTTCCAGAATGGCAGCCAGACAATTGTATTCAGTGTAACCAGTGTGCATATGTGTGCCCACATGCAGTGATTCGTCCATTCCTGCTTAATGATGAAGAAATGAAAAAAGCGCCTGCTGGTATGCCAGTACTTGAGGCAAAAGGCAAAGGGCTTGAAGGCCTCAAATTTAGAATACAGATAAGCCCGCTTGATTGTACTGGATGTGGCAACTGTGCTGAGGAGTGCCCGGCTAAGGAAAAGGCACTGGTAATGAAGCCGCTTGAAAGCCAGTTGGGCCAGCAGAAGTACTGGGATTTCATAGTTAAGAATGTTACGTATAAAGACAATCTAATGAATAAGTATACTGTAAAGGGCAGCCAGTTCTGTCAGCCACTGTTTGAATTTTCCGGTGCATGTGCAGGATGTGGTGAAACTCCCTACATCAAGTTAATCACGCAGCTTTTTGGCGACAGGATGATGATTGCTAACGCTACCGGCTGTTCATCAATATATGGTGGCTCAGCTCCTGCAACACCATATTGCGTCAATCCACAGGGACGAGGCCCCGCGTGGGCAAGTTCGCTCTTTGAGGATGCCGGTGAGTATGGGTATGGCATGTATTTAGGCGTTACCCAGCAGCGCAAGAAAATAGCACAGCTTTTAGAACAGCTTGCAAAAACAACAACTAACACTCAGCTTAAAGATGCTGCACTTGAGTGGCTGGCAGGAAAAGATAATGCTGAAAAATCACGTGAAGCTACAAAGAAACTGCTACCACTATTAAAGGGCGATAGCTCAAAAGAAGCAGCTGAAGTGTTGAAATTAGCTCAATATCTTGAAAAGAAGTCTATATGGGTGTTTGGTGGTGATGGGTTTGCATACGATATTGGATTTGGTGGGCTTGATCACGTCATTGCTTCTGGTGAGGACGTAAATATACTGGTAATGGATACTGAAGTGTATTCTAACACTGGTGGTCAGTCTTCTAAGGCAACACCTATTGCTGCTCAGGCAAAATTTGCTGCAAGCGGTAAGCGTGTACGTAAGAAAGACCTAGGCCTAATGGCAATCACGTATGGCTATGTATATGTTGCACAGGTTGCAATGGGTGCAAGCCAGATGCAGTATATGCGTGCTTTAATTGAAGCTGAAAGCTATCCCGGACCATCATTAATCATTGCGTATTCACCGTGTATTAATCATGGATTGCGCGAAGGTATGGGCAAGGCCCAGGAAGAGGCAAAGAAAGCAGTTGAATGCGGCTACTGGACATTGTGGCGCTATAACCCGCTGCTTGAAAAAGAAGGCAAAAATCCATTTATCCTTGATTCAAAAGAGCCTCAATGGGATAAATTTAGAGATTTTCTCATGGGTGAAGTTCGTTATTCAGCATTGAAGAATGAATTCCCCGATATAGCTGAAGAGCTTTTTAATGCTGCTTTAGAAAGTGCTCAATGGCGATACAAGAATTATAAGCGATTGGCATCCCAATCGTAAAATATTATAAAAGGGCTGTTGCACTAACAGCCCTTTTATATTTATAAAGTTATGCCTGAGTATTAATATTTTTGCCCTTATTTTCTTCCTCAAGAGTTTTTGGCACTTCACTTAAGCGCTGACGTGTTTCTTCAACAGTATTTCTTCCCATCTCTTTGGTTTTTTGTAATACACCTTGAGTTTGGTTTGTTGAAACATCATTAATCTTGTTTATCATAAACCCTCCCTTTATAGTAAGGAATTTTGCCAATTACAATTTCCTTTTTGGCAATGGTAAAAACGCACTTGTTGTTTTAATGTATTCAGCATATTCAGGTCGTTTTTCTTTCAATGAGCTTTCTAACAGGGTTATACCTGAAACTTTTAAAAGCAAGTAAGTAATTAAAAGTGGTGAGATAATTGTTGCTATCCCATAAGGCACGGGAATTACTATAATAAAAATACCCCACCACATTAGTGATTCGCCAAAATAATTTGGATGCCGGGAGTAGCGCCATAATCCTTGATTCATTACCTTGCCGGTATTGGCAGGATTATGAATAAATTGATATAGCTGGATATCAGCAACTGTTTCAAAGATAAAACCGGTTAGCCAGATAGTAATTCCAATATAATCGGAAATCAAAATTTCCTTGGGACTTTCTGCAGCAATGCCAATTTGTGCTGACAGCGAAATTATTGTAAGTAATAAACCTTGAAGCCAGAATACCTTAAAAAGGCTAATGATCCAAAAGCTACCGGGGTTTTTATTGCGCATTGCGGTATAACGAGGGTCTTCACCCTTGCCCCGTTTTCGGTAAAATATATACACAGAAAGCCTTAGTCCCCAAAGAATAACAAGTATAACAATTATAGCTGCTCGTACTGAGTAACCGTGAAACAAAATATATGTAAGCAGTGCCACCAAAATAAAACCTAATCCCCAGAATACATCAGCTATACTGGCATCTTTTACTATAAGGCTTATTATCCAGGCAAGGGTAAAAAAAGCAAGGATTGATGCAAAGTTAGTAACAATTATTTGTACAATAGATTCAATCATGAGAGCTATCGCCAAAAATTTATTGTTTAAAGTATACAAAGAAAGATTATCAAAGTCAAATTAATTATTGTATGATGAGAGCTTTTGTGCGATAGCATCCCGGGTTTTTGCCACTATATCATCTACTGAAAGATTATCAGGGTACACCGGTGAAAGTATATCTATTGTTATTGGCATAGGTTTTGGGAATAGTTTCCCTCGTTTGAATGACTGATATGCACCATTTATTGCAATTGGCACTACTGGACAATTGAGTTCTTTGCTCAGAATAGCAAATGTTTTTTTAAAAGTGCCAAGATTTCCGGTAATTGTACGGGTACCTTCAGGGAATATAATTATATTGTGCTTATTTTTAAGGATAGCAGCCATTTTCTGTATGGAGTCTTTAAGATTAGTGTCAATATTTACAATTATTGTATTCATTAATTTTGCTAAAGAATCACCACGTGTTACTTTTATAAACCCTAATTCACGGGACAGAAAGTAGCTGTGCATTAATGTTTTATTAGGTAATGATGCAATAAGTAGCACAGAATCAAGAAAACTCTGATGATTGGGGGCAAGAATAATGGGGCTATCAGGAATATTTTCCTTACCGCTCAATTGTAATGAGAAATATACTTTTGCAATTGGCTGGATTATATACTTTGCAAATAAAATAAGTGAAAATCCATGTTTAAAGCTGTAAGAAGTGTTTTTGATGATTAACTGTAACCAGTTTTGTGCCTGTTCTTCAAATTTTAACTTGTGTTGGGCAATGAAATCAGAAATTTCTTCTACGGTGGGATGATTGAGGATGTCGGCATTGCTTATTGTTATACCAAATGTCTCTTCGATGTAGGTTTGAAATGATAATATACCTAATGAATCAAGTCCCAAATCAAGGAGCAGATTTTGGTGGGGCAAAACTTTCTTGCGTGTATGTATGGTTAAAAATCGGCTGATAGATTTGTATTCAACTGTTTGTGGCTCCTTGGCATCCTGTTGTGTCTGTGATTTGTGCTGGTGCTGTATCAGTTGTTTTATTATATACCGTTGCAGCTTGCCAAGCCGTGTCTTTGGCAATTCATCTTTTGAGATAGTTATTTTGGTAATGTGTTTATAGCTGGCTACTCCTGCATTATAGCGATTAATGACTTTTCTTTTGATTGTTTCAAGGATATTGACAATATTTTCTTTGGTTATTATGCTATAGTCAGGATGTATGACTGCAGTCAGCATCCCCTGATCTTCTATAACTCCAATTTCCTTTATTAGGGGCGATATCCGCAAAATTTGTTTTTCTATTTCTTCAGGATTGATATTTTTGCCACTTGGGAGGATAATCATATCATCTTTTCTGCCGGTAATATACAGATACCCTTCTTGGTCAAAATAGCCTGTATCTTTGGTATGGAACCATCCGTCAGTTATGGCTTCGGCAGTTGCCTTTTTATTTTTATAGTACCCTTTCATTACATTTGGGCCTTTCACAAGGATTTCGCCATCAACTATTGTAACCTGTGTTCCTTTCACTGGCAATCCTACGGATCCCAACTTTACTTTTGAGAATGGATTAAACGCAACAAGAGGGGCTGTTTCGGTTAATCCGTATCCTTCCACTAAGTTAAAACCAAGTACTTTTAAATCACTGGCAACTTTTGGGTCCAATTTTGCACCACCGGTAAGATAAGCATGAACATGGCCACCAAATGCATTATGTATCTTTTTAAAAAGAATTTTGGAAAAGGTTAGATTGCCTACTACCCTGGCAATTAAAAATAGCAGGTATGCAACAGGGTTCTTTTTTACTGCAGCCATAATATTTTTGTGCAATAATTCATAAAGGCGTGGAATACCCAAAAACATGGTAACTTTGTGTTTCTGAAGCGACGCTAATATCCTGTCAAGCACCAGGTCCTTGACCATCACTACAGAGGCATTGAGATATAAAGGTGCGGTTACACAGCCCTGTAGTGGGAAAATATGATAAAATGGCAACAATGCAATCATCCTGTCATTTTGGGTTAACATATTTAAATCAGCTATTGCCTGTATACTGCATAGTAGGTTATTATAAGTAAGCATAACACCTTTAGGTTTACCGGTAGTTCCAGATGTATACATAATGATGGCTATGTCGTCATAATTAAGTGTGGGAAATTGTATAGAAGTAGTTGGATTAATTTTACAATGTTCCAATATAATCACATGAGGTTTATATTTAATTAGTTTTAAAGCCTTTTTTACCGTGGATAGAGTGTTGATTGAACAGTAAATATATTTTGGTGTGCAGTTTTTGAGTATATAGGCAAGTTCTTTTTCTTTCAGGTTATAGTCACAGGGTACTGCTATCCCTTTTTTTGTCCATATACTATAGAATGCATAGATCCACTCGGGGCTATTTTCGGCAAAGAGGAGCACTCTATCGCCCTTTTTTATTGCAAGATTTTTGGCAAAGGATAGTATAGAATGTATCAGCTCATTGTAAGATATTTCTTTGTCTTCGATATAAATGGCTATTTTTTCAGAAGGTTTTGGAAACATGAACACTCTCCTGTATTTATATTATATGCAGAATGTCTATGGAATAATTTTAAAGAAAAAAATTTCACAGTTACAATTTAGTTAGCATTTAAAACATAGAATAAATGTTTTGATAAAAGAATATTTAATGATCGTATATACACTAAAAAATCAAAAATAATTACATATCTTATTTTTTGTTCATTACCCATCTTTTTCATAGCTATGAGATAATTAACCAATTAAAATCATTATAAATTTATAATCAATTGTCAATATTATTTCAATGTAGATTACAAATAATATGGCATAATGGGAAATTGCTTATTTTATGTATTGAAGTTAAATTTTGTTTTTGC
>JAOAIH010000066.1 GCA_026414805.1 Spirochaetota bacterium
GCTGTGTATAGAGCCTCATAGGAGCTTATCCTCGATAAGTGTTGTTGTGGATCAACAATCACTGTATTGGATATTCTTTTTATGAGGCAACATTTTTTTCATCGTATGTTGCACTTCATTATTGAATTTGCCAATAAAACGATATCGATTTTAAAAATATTCTTGACAAAAACAGTTAATATATTAATTTAATTAATAGATACCGTCTATTTGGTATATAACAATTTATAGATATGGGGGGTTTATGAAGAGGTTTGCTATTCTGCTGTTAGTGGCAGGTTTTTTGTTAGCTTCAACCGCTGGTTTTAGTGCAACGTATATTTTGCATCTAAATGGCATGTGTTCAACACACTGGTTGGATGGCAAAAGCAAAGGGGGAGAATCACGCCTTGCAAATGCACCTGGTTATACTTCAATAAACTGCTATGTAGATAATCGTAACACAATTGCATACTCGGCAAGCCAGTTTAAGACAAATTATTTAGATGTATATTGCAAAGGAAGCAACTGGTGTTATGTTGTCAATTACAGTGCTGGTGATGTAATAATGGGGTATATTAATGCAAATTATGACCCACAGTGGAATATTGCCTATGTATATACAACAGCTGGAGCAGGTGGTGGAAGCGAAATAGCAATTAAAGGGATCTCAGACCTGTTTACATGTAATTTAGCTTCTCAGTTGGGTGTGAGTACAGTTCGCAACATGTATAACCACAATGACACAAATGGGATAACGATATATCATATTGGGGGTTATAAAGGAATCATAGGAGCTTCCGTATTGTTACCAGGTGAAGATGATGGGGCAGTAGCATATCATTCTGCGGGTGCATGCGTTAACTCTGGAAGCTATAATAATCTTTGCAACTGTACACACTGGACAAATCATGTGATTGCCTACACGTGCACAGGATATTATTTAGATCACTATGAAATGAAAATGAAATTTATTTACCAGTTAGGCTGGTAAGTTTTTGGTGTATGACCTGCCACAAGCGCGGTTTTAAAAAGGCCGCGCTTTTTTTTAATAAAACTTTTTAATCCTATTTTCATACAAGGAGAAACCATCAATGAAAATTAAAGGGTTTCATATCGCAATTGTGCTAATGCTGGTAACTATCGCAATAATAATTTATATTACTGGAAGCAATGACCAGAGCCCATCAACACTATCTATTGGCCAAACTAATTCAAAAGGATATGGAACTGTTCTTGAGCAGATGGGGCTTATTTCCCCTCAGCAGGCATTACAGGATTATAAACAACTGTCCATTTATCCACCCAATAGCAGGCCTTTGAGCAAGGAAAATATTGACTTACTTATGCCCAACCACCGATATGAACAGCCATTGCCTATTGAAAAGGGAAGTGATATTTATTATTTGTTTACTGCTGATAAATATCGTGTTATAGGAGACGACAGCATAACGTTTGTATTGATGGTCCTTGAAGGAACAAAACCTGATTCAGAACGTATCCCAATCACAATTATTAAGTCTATTATCAAAAAAGGCATAAATTATAAAAAAGCTGGATATATTTCTGAGCTATCGCTTGCAAAAAATAATGTGGGAGATTATACAGCTGAACTGGTGTGTGCTCAAATTTTTTCTAACGAAAAAAAGTCGGGAACTTATTGGGCCCAGGTTGAGTTTAAAGTTGGAAGCGATGTTGTTGATGCTGCTATTCCTTTTGAATATTTTCCCGAAAACACAATACCTGCAAAATTTACAGGAAATTTCAGGGATTACATTAAGAATGGTTCGCTGTATGTTGATGTTGAGATGGATGTGTATCGCAAAGGGTATTATATCATTGATGCCAATCTTTTTGATAGAGAGCTTGAACCGGTAGCGTATTCAATAGAAAAGCGCGAACTGAATGCTGGCAAACAGTGGGTGCCGCTTTTGTTTTTTGGAAAGGTGCTTCTTGATAAAAAGGCAAAACCTCCGTTTGTAGTGCGCGATATTCGCGGATACCGGTTTATTGAAGCTACAACACCCGATCCTGAATTTATGGACAGGGAAATGATAAAACCCTATGATGGTGAATACAAAACTAAAACATCAAATATTTCAGGGCTGTCGGATAAAGAATTTGAAGACGAAATGAAGCGCAAACGTATTGAATTTCTGGAAAAAGAAAGTATGGGTGATATTGGTGTGCAATAAAAAACATTTTGCTATATACGTTTCTATACTTTTATTGTTAAGTGTATGTGCGATAGTTACTGTGAATGGATGCACTGAGCTATCGCACAATGATGATGTAATCCTTGTTGTGGTCACTGCGCACAATTGTGAATCGTGCACTGCAACAGATGACAGTATATATTTTATATCGCATAATTATCCTGATATTCAGGTGAAAACGGTTGAAATACACAACCCCGAAGGTGCAATGTATGTATCGCGATATAGAATATGGCGCGTGCCTGTATATCTTTTTATAGACAGAAATGGTAATGAACTCTACAGGCTTGAAGGAGAACAAAACAGAAGCCAACTTAAAGAAGCTATTGTAATTGCAAAAGCACGAAAACATCGTAATTAATAAAAAGACTCACCAAAAGCTATAATGCTCCCTGCATTATCATTTTCCACAATTATATTGACAGATATAGTTATCCTATCTTGATATTGTAAGATAATAAATATATGAATGATGATACTTATAAAACAAAAAAATATTTTATTGTATTGACAAATAACACAATTATATTAAAAGTAGCATCATAATTATATTTTTTATAGAGGTAGGTGCTTATGAAACGTTTTGTCATTGTGTATCTTACTTTTCTATTAACTATTTCTGTTTTTGCACAAGAACAGGAAAAAGAAGATGTTGTTAAGTTACAGGATGTTATAGTTTCTGATACATTTTTATATCCCGGTGCGTATCAGTCTATAACAGCTGATTCTGTAAAAAATAATCCCAAAACAGATTTGCTCAGCGTAATTAAAACCAATGTTCCATCATTTTACGTTCCGTCAAACAGAGTGATGGGATACGGTGTGGCACGAAGTGGTTCTGCTACTCTTTCAATTCGTGGTATTGGTAAATCAGGATGGGGGCCAACCACGGGAATTCCTATTCTTTACAATGGTATGGATACCACAATGAGTATTATGGGTCATCCAGTTGCAGATATTATGACAATGAAAAATGTTGAGCGCATTGAAGTATTAATTGGTCCACAGCCAGTACTGTTTGGCTCAAGCGCAATGGGTGGCGTCATCAATGTCATTACAAAAAAGCAGAAAGAAGATGGTTTTACAACAGAGTTACTGGGGTCGTATGGCACATGGAATAGCACTCAGGATTACCTGTACCACATGGGTAAGATGGGAAAATTAGACTACAGTGTGGGCTATCAGTTGCAGAAAACTGATGGTGACTGGAAACAGACAATAAATGGAAAAACATTTACTTCTGAGTTTATGCAGCAAAATGGTACTGTGCATGTTGGCTATGCACTGTCTGCCAACTGGTATGCTTCAGTGGATAGCTATGGCATGAAGCAGAATATACATGATCCAGGACCAGATGGCATCAATGCCTTATCTGGTGGCGCTTTAACAAATCAGCTCAATTTACTGGAGGAATTTGATATTACCCGTGGTGGAGTTGTTGCAAAGCTGTCCCATGAGTATGGCAAATATAGTGGAACACTACAGGCAGAAGGCAATTTTGGTCACCATGAATCAGTGCAATCAAATACAGGTGTTGATAAATTTAAATCGGATGATTCTTCGTACGCACTGCGTTTAAAAGAAATTATGAAACTATGGCCCGGCAACACGTTGACCACTGGTGCAGAATGGCGCAGGTATGGTGGTACTGCAAAAGACCAATCTACCGGTACTTATTACATTAAAAATAAATATCTACATGATACATCTATATATGCATTGATGGATCAGGCATTATTCAACAATATAATGAACATTAATGGCGGTGCCCGATATAGCTATAATTCTAAATATGGTGATTACACGTCATGGCAGACAGGTGCTGCAGTTCGCCCATTAGAAAAAACCAAAATTTATACAAATGTAGCAAAAGGATTTAAGTTCCCTGATATACGGCAGGTTTATCTAAAAGGAATGTTCCCTGCTATAAATCCCAATGAAGATTTAGAACCAGAGACATATACATCAGCTGAATGTGGCATAGAGCAAAAGTTACTGGAGGGCATTCAGATTCATGTAGCTGGATACCGTATATGGTCAGATAATATGTTTATATATACTTCACAGTGGAAAAATGCAGATAGATTTACATATAACGGAGCCGAAGCATCAATAATAATCACCGCTTTTAAGTGGTTATCGTTTAGCGCTGGATATTCATTCATTGACAATGAACAGGATAATGAATACCTGCCGTATGTGCCAAAGCATAAAGCAAACGGTAGTATTACCCTTACAATAGCTGATTTTAGTGCAACACTTGATGGTGAGTATGTAAATGGCATGTATGCTGATACGGCTGGTAAAAAAGAGTTTGATAACTATTTTGTTGCAAATGCACAGGTATCATATTCATTTTTAAAGAAGTTTACCGCATTTGTTTCTTTATATAATATTACCGATAAAGAATATTCAACTTTTGCGGTTTTAGTTCCACCACTGGGTAATAAATATTGTGAATACCCAATGCCTGGATTCCATTTTCTGGCAGGGATGAAGGCAACATTCTAAGGTGTCAATGCTATGATACAATAATGTGTCAGATTAATAGCTGTAACACTATGGGGGTGCATTATATGCACCCCTTTTTTGTTTGGTGTGAATGTAAAATCACTTGCAATAGGGATAATGTTTTATTATATTTTATTATATTGATAATTGGAGGGTATATCATGTGGCAGCGCAAACCCGGATTTGCAGGTTCATTTTATCCTGCAAGTCCTGAAAAATTAAAAAATGAAATTGCTCATTATTTATCAAAGGCTGAAATCAAAAAGCTTGATAATCCTGTAGCTTTTATATCACCACATGCAGGGTATATCTACTCTGGCCCTGTTGCAGCATACTCGTATGTACAGCTAAAGGAAAATCCTGTAGATGTTGCTATTGTGCTTGCCCCTTCACATCGTGCACGATTTAACGGTGCGTCCGTTATATCAAATGGCATATTTACTACCCCATTGGGTGATATAAAAGTAGACACAGCTATTACAGATAGGCTTTTAGATGATGAAATATTTTTAGAAATTAAGGAAGCCCATCAATACGAGCATTCACTGGAGGTACAGCTTCCTTTTTTGCAGGTAGTGTTACAAGATTTTGTACTTGTACCGATAGTTATCGGTACTATTGATCTTGAGATTTGCAGGCAGATTGGCAACAAACTTGCAGAAGCTTTGGGCAATGAAAGTCGAAAGTTTGTTATTATTGTTTCAACGGATCTTTCCCATTATTACAGCTATGATATAGCAAAGAAAATTGATAATAACTTTATTGAAGCTTTGAAAAAATTTGATGAGAGCTATCTCTTTGAAATGCTCCAAAGCGATAAAGCACAGGCATGCGGTGAAGGTCCTGTTCTTGCTGGGATGGTTGCATCTAAAAAATTAGGGGCAAAAAAGGTTGAAATTTTACATTATGCAAATTCGGGTGATACAGCTGGTCCTAAAAATGAGGTAGTTGGTTATTTGGCAGCTGCATTTGTGAAATAAGGAGGGGATATGGTAGAGCTAAACCAAGAGCAAAAAAAGAAACTGCTTGCACTGGCACGAAGGACTATTGAAGAATATTTGAAAAAGAAAACGTTGCCAAAAGTTGATTATGATAATGAATTTAAAGACGAAGTGTTCAAGCAAAAATGTGGTGCATTTGTGACATTGCATAAACATGGTGCATTGCGAGGCTGCATTGGATATGTAAAAGGGATTAAAACTATACCTGAAGCAGTAGTAGATATGGCAAAAGCATCAGCATTTGAGGATCCACGATTTGAGCCACTACGGGCAAGTGAATTGGATGAAATTGATATTGAGATTTCAGTTTTAACACCAGTTGAACCAGTAAATGATATTTCGGAGATAGTTATAGGGAGAGATGGACTGATAATAAGCAATGGATTCAGGACAGGCTTGCTTTTACCACAGGTTGCAACAGAATATGGGTGGGATGTGAAAACGTTTCTTGAACATACGTGTTACAAGGCTGGGTTGCCACCTGATGCGTGGAAATGGAATAATACAAAAATAGAGAAATTTTCAGCAATTGTTTTCGGTGAAAAGGAGCTAAACATTCGATAATTATACCAGTAGATGAGAAATGGAGATACACATCTTGTTATAACTTGTTATAAAATATATATTTTTATATAAGGGAGAATATAAGTGAATAGTAAAGTAGTAAAACGAGCAGTAATTATATTGATAATTCAGGTTTTGATGTTTACGACATGTTCTAAGAAAAAAGATTATTCTCAGATAGAAAATCTGCTTAATCAATGGGCAAATGCAATTAAATACTTAAACTATACTGACTATTGCAGATTGGAAGCTAATCCAAAAGATAGTAACACATTCAACGTTATGTATCAGCAGTACTATATTTCAAATATAAGAATTGTGGAAGTTGATGATACACTCCATAATGGTACCGACAGTGATGGAAAACCGTATGAGTTTAAAAATGTGCGTTTTATAGCATCGTTGTACAATAGGCAAACTAACAGGGAAGAGCAGATAGTCAATGGTGATATAAAAATAATTCGCTATGTATCAGGACCAAAAAAGGAAAAAGGGTGGTTGCTGTCAAACAGAACATTAATTTATGAGCAATAGAACAAAATGAAAAATATTGGCAACACTCACACCAGCATTGTAGCCCTCGCAAATTCACATCACACCAAAATTATTGTTTTTATTATAGTAGTTGTCTATTCTATACTTTTGAATACGATAGCTATCTCACAAAATCAAAATACAATTGCAGAAATTAATAAACGTGCTCAGGATTATTATGATAAAAAAGAACTATCAAAGGCTATAATAGAATGGCTAAAGATACTGGAAATTGATCCAAACAATGAGGAAGTCCAGCGCAAAATAGAATTGGTATACGAAGAAAAACATAAAAAAGATATATCACTACAAAGAGCAAAGTTATATTACCGCTTATCCAGAAAAGTGCTTCCTGAAAATGTTGAAAATGCCAGGGAAAATTCTAAGATTGCTATAGAAAATTTTATTATTGCTTATAGGATGGATCCTAAAGACCCTGAGCTGCAGGTTTTGCGTGAAGATCTTAAACTGCTTGATAATGAGATTAAGCTTGAATTGGCTAAAAATCGAATGGCAGAAGAAATAAAAAAGAAATATTTTGTACTGTTGGAAGATGCAAATAAGCTGATGCTTGAAAAACAATACGAAGAAGCAATAAAAGTGTGGGATGAAATATTACGTTTAGTACCTCTTGACTCGGCGGCAACAGAAGGTAAACGGCAGGCAGAACTGGCAATTAGCAACAGATTAAAATATGAAAAAATTATGATGCTCATTGCCAGTGGGGAAGAATTATTTAAACAGGAAAAATATACTGATTCAAAAAATGAGTTTTTGCAAGTTTTAAAATTGGATGACAAAAACAGAGTGGCAAAGGATTATATAGTAAAAATTGATGATATCCTTGAAGAAAAGCGCACGTATGAACAGCGACGCATACAGGCAGAGCAATTTTATGTAGCAGGTATAAATAATCTTAAGGTATATGAATTTGAACAGGCAAAAGATAACTTTGAGAATGCTCTTGCCTTGATTGATAATTACAAAGATGCAAAAGCACAACTAGAAGCAATTCCGCGCTTAAAAAAAGAATATGAAGAACAACAACGCTTGCTACGGTTACAAAAAATTGATAAAACTTTCCAGGAAGGCCTTCTAGCTTTAACTGAAGGAAAGTACAGGGATGCGGTAGCTGCCTTTCAGGCAACGTTGACACTTGACCCAAAAAATGAATTAGCCAAGCGTTATCTTTCAACTGCACTTGATGCATTACGCGTACAGGAAGAGGAAGTAGTTGATGAAAATAATCCCTATTATTCAATTGTTCAGCCATTAATTGAATCAGGGAAACGTTTATACAATCAGGGAAAATATGATGAATCGAGAAAACAGTGGGAAAAAATCTTGAATATTTTTCCTCAAAATCGTATAGCAACTGAATATCTGTTGCGATGTGATTTGGCACAGAAGCCGGAATCATTTAAAAAGTTTGCTAATAATATAGTTAATGAAGGTAAAAAATTATTGGGCGAAAGAAAATATGACCAGGCATACAGGAAATTTGAGTTGATAGCCTCAATAGATCCTCAATACCCAGAAATCCAGAATCTTTTGACATTGTCAAGGGTTGAAAAAAAGAAAGTAGGTTTTGAGGGCACTGATGAGGACTTCAGAAGAAGATATAATGTAGCAATGCAGTTATATCAGCAAGGCGGGAAAAATAACCTGGAAAAAGCATTAGCAGAATTTAGGGTTATAAATAATAAATATCCCGATAATATTCAGGTAGCAATAATTATCAATAAATTAGAATCTCAATTGCGATTTGAAGTTACTGAGGAAAGAGAAGTTAAGAAGCTTACTCCACGTCAACAGGAATTAATTCGTGAGTACTATTTTAAAGGGATAAATTATTATACTAATAATCAATTTGAACTTGCTATAGTGGAATGGAGGAAAGTTCTTGCGATTGATCCTAATCATGAGAAAGCAAAAAATAACATTAAAAAGTGTTTAATATTATTGGGCAGGTAAAAAATGGCTAAAGATAAAAAAGATAAAGATAATAACAAATTTACTAAAAATAAGAAAGATACCGCAGTTAAAGATAACAAAAGAAAGAATAAAGAAAAATCGAGTAAAGGTGTAAAATTTAGCCTCAGGTTAAAATTTTCATTAGCAATAATAATATTAGCAAGTAGCATTATTGCAGTTATGACGTATTATTTTATAAATCAGGAATCTGAGTTGCTGCGTAAACAGATATTACAATTTGCTAACCGCGAAACTGAACGCCTTGCTGTAATAGCACGTGAATCAATTAGCCAAAAAGATGAGTTGCCGCTGGTTGGCGCTGTTCAGGACCTTAAAAATCTTGAATTTGTAGATTATATCTTTGTGATAGATAATAACAAGCGCATAATCCAGAACTTTGATCCAGAAAAGAATGGCACAATTATTGATGATGATCTAACCAGAAAGGCTCTTGAAAACACAAATACTCAAAAACCGATGCTGATAGTATACAAAGATGTAAAAACTGGTATCAATTTCTATGACTTATCGCTTCCTTTATTTCATACTGTTCAGAAAGTAAGAATAGGAACAGTTAGGCTTGGATTCAGTGAAGAAATTATATTATCTGAAATTAGAAAAATGACAATAACTATTCTATTAATAGGAGCATTTTTTATTGGACTATCAGTGTTTGGTTCCATCGTTCTTGCCAGTGTAATTATTAAGCCAATTAAAAAGCTTACAGAAGGTGCGGTTATCATAGGCAATGGAAATCTTGATTATAAAATACAGATTAATAGTACCGATGAGATTGGGAAATTGGCCGCAGAATTTAATCAAATGACAGAAAGACTGAAAGTAGCTCAGAAAATGGAAATTGAAAGCCGCATAATGCAGGAACAGATAGATCTTGCCCGTGAAATTCAAGAAGGTTTAAACCCTATGGGGTTTTATAACAAAAACGGTATAGAAATAAAGGGCTTTACTCGAGCCGCTAAAGGAGTTGGTGGGGATTATTTTGACTACATTGATATTGATAAGTATAGAGTGGGAGCATTAATAAGCGATGTTTCCGGGAAAGGCGTACCTGCTTCACTTGTTATGGTTATGATTCGTACAGTATTTGTTTCATATATCAGGAAAGGAGATGTGTATTGTGCTGATGTAGTAAAAGCAATTAATGATGCGCTCAGTGCTGATTTTGCAGTAGATAAATTTGCCACACTATTCTTTATGATATATGACCGAACAACAAATGAATTATCATTTTCAAATGCAGGGCATGGTCCTCTGTTTTGTTACCGATCATCCTTAAATGCATGTACTTTAACTAAACTAGATGGCGTGCCAATTGGAATAATGGAAGACGTTGATTATAAGCAGGCCAAGGTACCTTTGAATATTGGCGATATCATTGTGCTCTATACAGACGGTGTAACTGAAATGCGTAATGCAAATAAAGAGGAGTATGGACAAAAAAGATTAAGAGATCTTATTATTGCTAATAAAGATCTTAATGCAAAACAAATAGCTGATTTAATTGTACAGGATGTGGATAATTTCAGAGGAGATGTGCCACCTCATGATGATATGACACTTCTGGTTTTAAAAAGAACAGCATAAATGCCTTTAGAGTAAATCCTCCTCATTTTCATAAATGGTGAAAAACTTATCAAGGGTGGCTAATTTTAATATATTTAATACATCATCATGAATATTCATTAACGCAAATTTACCATTGTGGGCTCTCATCTTTTTCTGGCCTGCAACCAAAGCGCCAATACCCGAAGAATCCATATAGTTAACATCTTTAAGATCAACTACTACACTTGAATAAGAACCATCTGTTACACTGAATAAAGCTTTTTTAAGTTCACTGACATTATAAAGATCTACTTCGCCACTGACAGCTATTACTTTATGTTCACCAATATCCTTGAATTCTATTTCCATTGAGCTATCTCCCAGAATATTCTACAATAATGATAATATTGTTTTATTATTGTATAATATATGAAACAACAAAATTATTTCAAGCATAATTTTTATATAGCAGGCAAACTGAACGAAAATTTTACCCAATTTCCGTAATCAGATTCAGCCCAGATTCTGCCTTTATGCTTTTCAATTATGGTTTTGCATATATAAAGTCCCAGCCCAGACCCTTTAATGCCTTCTGTGCCTTTTTGTTTCAGACGTGAAAACTTTTTAAACAGCTTGTCCATGCCATCGGGAGGTATACCAACACCTTCATTAAATACAGAAAATACATATTCGTTATTAACGTGTTTCAGTTCTATTTTAATTGTTGTGTCAGCTTTTCCATATTTGATGGCATTGTTGATAAAATTTGTAACAACAATTTTTAATAAATTTGCATCAGCTTTAATTTTAGGTTTTACTTCAATAGTTATATCCAATTTCATGTTCTTTATGTTATTTACATGTTCTGGCATTTCAACTATTGGTTTTATTACATCTTCATACAGATCAATTTCTTCCTGAAAAGACTCAAGTGAATCCAGTTCCATTTTAGATAAATCAATGTAGTTACGAATAATATCTTCCAGATACTGACAATTGCGTAAAATTGTCTCAATAATTTTTTGCTGTTCCGGCGAAAGATTACCAAAATAACCTTTATAGAGTGTTTCAGCTGTAGTATGAACAACTGATACTGGACTTTTCAATTCATGTGATACAATAGCCATTAAATCCAGCATTGCAGCTTCAGCTTTATCTTGTCTGGCTTTGATTGCATTATCCACAACACTTCGCAATTCATCTGGTGTAAATGGCTTTGGAATATAATCAAATGCACCTAATTTTAATGCTTCTCGTGCGGTTTCAACAGTTGCAAAACCGGTAAAAATAATAACTGTAACATCTGGTTGCTCTTTTCGTAATGTTTTTAATACATCCATGCCACTCAATTGAGGCATCTTTAAGTCAGTAATTACAAGGTCGTATTTTTTTGCTTTTGCTTTTTCAAGGCCTTCAAGGCCATCTTTTGCAGTATCTATCTCCAGATCTTCCCTTTTTTTTAAAATCTTTTCGCAGCTTTTTAATATAATCTCTTCATCATCGATGATTAAAATTTTTATTGTATTTGCCATATTATTTCATGCACCGTATATATTAATATAATTATTGATTTTTTCTATTAGACGGGAATGGTCTTGTAGTGTCAAGTAAATAGAAAGAATGTTATTTTTTTTGTATGAACAGTGTATCAATAAAATGAGATAAATCAATAAAGTTTTTCACTTCACGCATTTCTGTGCAATACGGCATATAAACACTTGCTATGCTATCACTCCAGTCCCATAAATGTCTTCTGTCGGGGTTGAGCCAGTAAATATTTCGTGAGCGTTCTTTAATTTTTATGAATGAATCCAATCCTGGATCCTGATTATTGTTTCGTGCATCACCAAGAATTAATACTGTGGTCTTGCTTGTTAAGGCATCACTATAATTTTGAATGAATTGGTTAAAGCTGTTGCCGTAATTACTTCCCCACCCATAGGTAAAATCAGTATCAGTAAAAATGGAATTCAATGCTCGTTCTGGGTCCATTTCTCTGAATAAATCTGTAATTTCCACAAGATTGCTAATAAATGCAAATGAACGTACTTTTGCAAAAAGTGACTGCAATGTATACGTTAACAACAGCATAAATCGTGAATACTGATTGACCGAACTTGAAATATCACACATAACAACAAGCTGAGGCCTGTCAACTTTTCTGTCTTTGTGAAAAATTTTAAACGGTACACCACCATATTGCAAGTTACGGCGCAAAGTCCTTTTTATGTCGATAGTTCCACGTTTGACTCTTTTTTTTCTGAGTGAAATTCTGTTTTTCATCTTCTGGGCAAAGCGTTTAATAAGTTCACGCATTTCTTTTATTTCGTCGGGTTTTAGTTGATAAATGTATTTATTGAGCAGGTAGTCTTCACGCTGCTTTATAGCACTACCCATATTACGTTCAAACATCCTACGCCGCAACATTCCCAATATCGCTTCAAAAACCTGGGGCGATAGTTCCTGTTCAACAGAATCGTCGGCGCCTCCGGATGCATAGCGCGATCTTGTGTTAAAAAGCGACAAGCCAATAGCACCACCTGATTCTTGTGATTGAATTTCATCGATGAAAATTTTTGTTAAATATTCATTGGATTTTTTGAAAAACGATTGAGGATGAGATTCCAGGAACTCATCGATAAGCGATTCTAACAATGATTTTTCTTCTTGTGTAAAAATAAAATCTTCTGCATTAGTATGCAATGCGTAGATATCTAATAAAGAGTCATGGCCTTTTTTTCGTTCAAAGAATTCCTCAAAGCATTGGTTAAAAACTGGTATATCAGTATAATCTTTTACAAGGGTTGTTGCAAGCGTTTGTTTGAATATTTCTTTTTGCGTAAGAGAAATATGAGGTAATGCGTGCATCATATCCATTATTTCCACAATGGATAGATTAACACCTGCTTTTTTTAATACTTCAGCAAACTCAAAGAAGACATTTTTTGCTTTATCTTCTTCACTTATGAAAGGTTTATCATACATCATTATCAATGGACAATTATGGTATTAATATTCTTCTTTACCAGTTCAATGTCCTTTTCATATTTTAAAATGAAATTCAGGGTGTCAATTGCTATATCCCTGTTCAAGACTTCACATCCCAGCAATGCTAACGCTTTTGCCCAATCTAAGGTTTCGCTTATACTTGGATCTTTTTTTAGAGGAAGCTTTCGGATTTCATGAATTGTATTAATAATTTCTTTGATGAGATAGTTACCGCATTCAGGAACTTTCAATTTGACTATCTGTTCTTCAAGTTCCTTTGAAGGATAGTCAATGTAGAGATGGAGACAACGCCGTTTAAGGGCATCAGACATCTCACGTGCGTTATTTGATGTTAAAAGTACAAAAGGTTTATTTTGAGCAGTTATAGTTCCTATTTCCGGAATAGTAACCTGAAAATCAGAGAGCACTTCAAGCAAAAATGCTTCAAATTCAGAATCAGATTTATCAATTTCATCAATCAAAAGCACAGAAGGTGTTGGATTGGTAATTGCTTTTAAAATGGGACGAGGAACCAGAAATTTTTGTGAGAAAAATACGTCTTCTTCGCTTGTCAACTTATTTACAGCATCTTTTAATGTGGCCTGGTCTTCAAGAATCTTTGATAGTTTATCTTTAAGAATTTGTGTGTATAAAAGCTGTTTGGCATATTCCCATTCATACAAAGCTTTTGCTTCATCCAGGCCCTCATAGCATTGTAGCCGAATGAGATCATACCCCAATGCCTGAGCAATACATTTGCCTAAATCTGTCTTGCCAACACCAGCTGGCCCTTCAACTAACACAGGTTTTTGCATTTTTAAGGCCAGATATACTGTAGTTGCTATCTCTTTGGAACAAATGTATTTTTGTTTTTCTAGTTGATAAATTGTATCGTCAATAGAGGTGAACATCAGATTGCCTTCTTAACAATTGTTGAAATATTTATAACCATTAATATGAATATAGCGTAATTATCAAGAAAATTATATAAAAATAAATATTCACAACCGTATTTTATTAAAAAGATTCAGATCATTTGCTCGCAATGTAATGGATTCTTGTAGCATATCTGGTTTTTCCATGCAAAAATTTGCCAGTGTTTGTGTGATGTTCAATACCCGTGCCACATCACCCAATGTGTCAATAAACTTATCTGCAAAAGCGTTTTCAATTTGCTGTCTGGAAAAATCCTTTTGCAATGATAGCAAATTAAGTGATTCTTCCAAAAGTTGTTGCTGATTGGGTAGTGGAATATGTTTTGCTAGATAGCATAAAAACGCGATATACGCTTCACCAATAAGTGCACGTTCAATAAGACTCCATTTTTTTAATATCTTGCGTAATTCTTTGTCTTTCACTGGACAACATTGGGAGGTAGGGCATGTAAAGCTGGAGAGAGTTAACGAAGAATGCTTAATGGTTGGAAGTATTGAAAGGTTGATATCCTGTAAAACGTTTTGTGGTAAACTTGTAACTGGAATATAAATCAATTTTGAGTATTTTTCATCCCCAGGGCGCCGTGCAGTTAACAATATAATATCAGCATCAGACCCCCCAGAGATATAGCGTTTGTGGCCAGATAGGATAAGAGTATGAGCATCAGAATACCTGACAATCATTCTGTTGTTGTCAGGTTCGGTATGTGCCATTGCACCTATAGTAGTTGTTTGAACTGGAATATCCCATGGCTGTAATTGGTTAACATTAAAAAGTATGCATCTGATAAGCACAGACTGAACAATCCACAACAGTGCAAATCCCAAATCTCCTGAATTAAGAGCTATACTGGTTGAAGGCAATTCTTTGAAATCCAATAAGCAATGTGTAGGGGGAAATTCATTGATAAATACAGACCATGCATCTTTAAACAATGCATGGTTTTTAACACGGTCAGCATAGGATTGTTCTAGTTTTTGAAATATAGTACTGTTCATATTATTTTCGTTTTTGTCGTAATAATGCTTCAATTTTAGTTTGAAGCCCAAAAAGATTAATAAAACCGGTTGCGTCCTTGTGATCGTACAATGCACTTTCATCAAATGTTGCGATATCAGGTTCATATAATGTAACTGGCGATTTTCTGCCAACTGCCATACATGTCCCTTTAAAAAGTTTTACACGTACAGTACCGGTAACATTTTTTTGAGTTTCGTTTATAAATGCATCAAGTGCTTCACGTCGTTTTGTGAACCACTGTCCATAATATACCAGCTCTGCATATTCTATTGCTAGGCGGTCTTTTAAATGTTGGGTATCCCTATCCAGTGTTATAGCTTCAAGATCACGATGTGCTACATGTAGCACAGTGCCTGCTGGGGTTTCATAAACACCTCGTGATTTAATTCCAACAAGCCTGTTTTCAACAATATCTATCCTCCCAACGCCGTTTTCTCCTGCTATGGTGTTGAGTGTTTTCATTAAAGTAACAGGATCCATGCGTTTACCATCAATACCAACAGGAATTCCCTGTTCAAAATCAATTTCTATATAGGTAGGTTTATCAGGTGCTTTTTCCGGGGATTTTGTTAATATAAACATATTCTCGTCTGGTTCACGCCAGGGATCCTCAAGAATTCCCCCCTCATATGATATATGAAGAATGTTGCGGTCCATACTGTAGGGCTTATCTTTAGTAACCGGAACAGGTATGTTGTGTTTTTCTGCATAGTCAAATAGAGATGAGCGAGATGTTAAATTCCATTCACGCCAGGGTGCTATAATCTTTAATTGTGGTGCAAGTGCTTTGAATGTAAGTTCAAAACGAACCTGGTCATTGCCCTTACCTGTTGCACCATGGCATACAGCATCAGCACCTTCTTTCAGAGCTATCTCCACCTGTCGTTTTGCAATAACCGGACGTGCAATTGAGGTTCCAAGCAAATATCTGTTCTCATAGATAGCATTTGCTTTGATGCAAGGGAATATAAAATCACGTACAAATTCTTCTTTAAGATCTTCAATATAACACTTTGATGCACCGGTATTAATAGCTTTTTGTTCAAGGCCATCAAGCTCTTCTTCCTGGCCAACATCTGCAGCAAAACAGATAACTTCGCATTTATAAGTTTCAAGTAGCCATTTAACAATAACTGAAGTATCAAGGCCACCAGAATAGGCAAGTACAACTTTCTTTATACTCATACTATATTTCCTCTAATTATTAATTAGGAATTATCTCATGAAGCAATGTGCAGCATTGTGATGTATAGTCAAGCGATTTATATTATTATTTTTTTGTTTATCGCATTAACGTACATAAAATAGCTTTTTGCACATGTAATCTGTTTTCTGCTTGGTCAAGAACAATTGATTGTG
>JAOAIH010000067.1 GCA_026414805.1 Spirochaetota bacterium
TTGCTCCTATTCCCAATATTTCACGTGCTTCGTTTGGCAAAGCAATCTCTCTTCCAAGCTCACGGGCAAGCCGCACCAGTCGCTCCACAAGCTGTGCATTTGATTGTGCTAAAATACTTTTTTAAGTAAAAAACAGTATCTTCAAGTCCTGTGCGCACATGCCCTCCTAAAAGTATGCTCATGGTATTCATTGCAAGCTGATATTTCCCAATGCCACTTAAAATAAAAAATATATTGTATAATAAGCAATAATATTGTATAAAAGTCAATAATTAATCTTCACCCTATTAAAATTTTTTCAAAGTAATGCCTGTACTATTTAGTACTTGACACTATAATTAATAATGTCATTGCATACTATGAAACAAAAGGAGAACCGCAGTGGCTAAAGTGATACAATCATTAGAGCGTGGATTGCGTATCCTTGAAATCCTTGCAAAATCAGACAGACCATTATCGCTCAATGAAATTACAAAACATTTTTCAATAGATAAATCGTCAATTTTCAGGCTGCTGGGAACGCTTGTTTCATATGACTTTGTGCATCAAGACCCTGATACAAAAAAATATACGCTGGGATTTAAGATCATGGAGCTTTCTGGAGCGTTTGGTGAGCAAACAAGGATTGAAACGTTTTTACGTCCGGTTTTGAAATATGTGTGCGAAAAAACACATCAGAATACTCATCTGGCAGTGTTGCACAATCAGGATGTAGTGTTTATTGCAGTGGAGCAGCCTCGCAACAATCTGAGCATGCATATATCTGTTGGGACGCGTGAGCCTGCATTTCCTACAGCATTAGGCAAGGTATTGCTTGCATTTATGGAAACAAAGGAAAAAGAAAATATCTTACATTCTGTCAGATTGAAAAAATATACCGACAATACAATAACTTCAATGTCAAGTTACAAAAAGCACCTGGCACAAATAGTTCGCGATAAATATGCAATGGACAATGAAGAATATAGGGCAGGAGTGATATGCATTGCTGCACCGGTGTTTAATCACAGAGGGATAGCTGAATATTCTATTGGGATTTCAGGTTCAAAGGAGCAGGTGTTGCCGCATATAAATGAATATATTGCAATTATAAAAGATGCCGGTGTAGAAGGATCCAGGCTTCTTGGCATGCCACAATAATTTATTCATATTCAAAATACCAGTACGGCCCTTCCTTAACAAAAAGTAAACTCATTCCATTATAAAGTTGCACGGTGGCTTTTGATTTGGCGATAGTTACCTGTGCAATTGGCTGCTTGAGTGCACTTGACAATACATCATCACCATGAACTTCTGCAATTTTTTTCTGCATTGCCAGGTATTGGGGGATATCCAAATTTTTAATGATTTCAGAATCCACATTGTAGTAGTGTGCAAATGCAGCTATCTGCGTTTTGTTCATAGATTTCAGATTACTGATTACTGTAGTGATTTTCTTTTTACTACCTGTGGATAGCAACTCTGCAACTTTTTGCATATTATCGCCTTCATATGCCTCTTTGAGTGCTTTGAATGCTTCCTGCGGAGTAAGTGGTTTTGATGGTTGGCAGGAAACAAAACTGATCGCTACAATAAGTATGATTAATAAACGCATCGGTAACTATCTCCCTGTTTTTCAACTATCATGTTATCTATTAATCGGGTGGGACCAAAAAATGCTGCAACGGCAATCACGGATTTATCCTTTAATGTTTCAATAGGCTGAAGCGTTTCATAATCTACAACTGATACGTAATCTATCTTCTTTGGCTTACCCTGGGAAATGATGTCGGTTATAGCTGGTATGAGTGTATTTGCCTGAATAACCCCCTGGGCAATAAGCTGTTGGGCTTTTTGTAGTGATTTATAAATAAAAACTGCGTTGGTACGGTCATCACCTTTGAGGTGCACATTTCGTGAACTCATGGCTAGGCCATCAGGTTCGCGTATAATTGGTGCAACGATTATTTTCACTGGAAAATTAAGGTCTTTCACCATTTTCTGAATTATAACAGCCTGCTGTATGTCTTTTTGGCCAAATACTGAAACATCAGGCTGCACAATATTGAAAAGCTTAGCTACAACAGTGAGTACTCCTCTGAAATGACCAGGGCGCGTTGCTCCACACAGATGATCGGTCATCATTTCAATATCAACATAGGTCAGGCGATTTTGATACATCTGACTGTCATCAGGCAAAAAAATCAAGTCCACACCTGCCCCTTTAGCCAGGGCAAAGTCTCTTTCATAGTCACGTGGGTAGGTATCATAGTCTTTAGGATCGTTAAACTGCATTTTGTTTACAAAAATACTCATGACTTGATAATCAGAATACTGTTTTGATATATCCACTAAACTCAGATGCCCCTGGTGAAGGTATCCCATAGTGGGAACAAATCCTATTTTTTTATTGCGTTGCCTATGCTGAGCAATTTCGTTTCGTAATTCTGAAATTGTATTAATTATTTTCATATAAAGTATTCCTCCACTATCCTAGAATAAAAGGTCATTAAGATAAACTCTCATGCAAGCTATCGTACGTACCCACCTTCTTTGCTGCAACAAGCATCATATCACCTAAATACATTTTCTTGGCAGCCATATCAGCCAATTTTCGTATCATGGAACCGGGTTTGCCTATACCACTGCCATAAGTAACAAACCGTGTAACGGCAAACCCTTTTAATTGCAATAATTTTGCAAGTGTTCTGTAGGAAAAAAAGTAAAGATGATGAGGGAAGTTGTAGTACCGCCAGTTTTTGCCAAATAGCACACCAAACGAAAAAGCACTGCTTCTACATGTTGAGATATAGAGCATGCCATTATTGTGCAATAAAGAAAAAATCTTTTCAATAAATTTATCAGGGTAATGCAGATGCTCAATGGTTGCCCACATAGTTATGCAATCATACTTTTTATTGAATTCATACGATAAAAAATCACCGCAATATGCATTCACATGTAATGAATTGCGTGCAAACTCTATGCAATCCTCTGCAATATCTATGCCTTCTGCATGCCACCCCCTCTGTGTTAAATAATCCACAAAATACCCTGCAGCACAGCCAATATCAAGTGACCATTTTTCCTTGCCAAGTGCTCTCTCAAAATCATAAAAGTGTAAGTCAATGAGGTTGAGTGTTAGTAGCCTCAGTACTTCATTACGCATGTATTCCGAAAAGTAATTGTTGTATCCACGGTCAGTACGCTTGTTAAAATATTCTTTATAGTAAAGGTGGATATTGCTGTAGTAAGGACGGGGATTCACAAATTCAAGTCCACAATTACTACACCTGACAAGATTAAAGTTTTCACCATTTTCAAAAGGCTTTGAAAACAAAGTTGTAAAATTATGACTATTACACAGAATACAGGGAACAGTTTCGTAATTCATACAATAATTGACATAAGCTCTATGCCCATTTGGCAAGTACTTTTTATGTTGAATGAAAAGTATTACTTATTTACTCTTAGTGATAATTGTTTATTGTATGTTTTATTTTTTTGCAGCTATCAATGCGTGCTAGGCAATGCTGCCAAATAAATAAAAATAATATATATCCACGTAAAATTAATTGAGCTATTGAGCTTTACAATAGTCTTGACTTTATATGTTTCATTGTATACTCTTACCGACGTATGTATTTTTATAGTAGATAGATACTATAAATACATCTATAAAGAATGAGCATAGTATTAAATAATATCAAAAATCACCATGAAAGTTTCCAATAAAATAATTGTTATTACACAAAATAAAGAATGTGAGGCGATAGTTGAAGCAATCGCTTCACAGCATCAGCTTATTGTTGAAAAAAATGAACTACTGCATTCGTTTGATGCAATTGTACATCAGATAGAAAGCTCAAAATCAACAGCCTTTTTACGTTCCTCGCTTCATACTTTTATCCGTCAAAATGGGATTCCGTTTTTCATTGTAGTTGATTATCCTGTTGCCGCCACAACACGGAACGATGCAATTGTCCAGAAAGTATTCACCACGCTACTCATTTCGTTTATGATAATAGCTCAAGGAAGTGGCCTTGCAAATATTAAAGGGAATTTTTTTGTCAATATCACACATGGTGATGTGCAATTTTTTAAAAGCAGCATTATCCATCCTGAAAAGCTTTTAACCACAATTAAAACTAATGATGAAAAGGTTAATGCTATTATCAACCATTATGCTGATCAGAAAATGTTCCATGCTTTGTTTTTTATAAAACCATGCACTTTCACAAAAGAGGCTATAGCACAGGAGCTATCGGCCTATATTGATGCCGTAAAAAAACGTCATGCTTTAATAGAGAAGCTTTACGAAAAGCAAAAGTTTACTCATTCGCGAAGTAAAGATGCAGCAACAGTGCTGGTTAAAATAAGTGAGGATAAAATTGTATTGGATCATGAAATTGTAATTACTCGCGATAGCTCATATAATAAATATGAAATTGGGCACATTTATGTACTTGGAGAATGGACAAACATTCACAGCAGAAAAGTTGCCGGTAAGGTGATCACTGCAATAAAGGATGGATTTGCTGACTGGAAGCTTAGCAATGATGACCCGGTTATAATTCATCTTGAAGAGGCCACAGTTGATCATACCACTGCTGCAACGTTAGCACAGATTGCTTTCAACGAACTGAGGTCCTTTACCAATATCAAAATATACTGCAGTGAAAGAAATTATAAGATACTTGAATCTGCTGATGGATTTTCGCTTGTAAAAAAACTAATTTTTATACAGAAAGCTTAACAGCCAATTGTATAAAAAAATCCATCCTTCCCTACTATACTCACCAAGCTTTCCAATAACTTCTGATGTGGTTTTATGTGGTACAAGGGATTTGCTTTCACAATATTTTCTTTGCCGTTGGGATGGCGCACATGAAAATATACAGGCTTATTTCCCTGATACCGTTGCAATAATTTTTTAATATTTTCAAGTATCTGAGTGTTTGTGCCAATGGGATTAATGATAATGTGCAGTTCACTTATCTGGGTCAGTTTGAACTGAGTAAGCGGTACTACTTTATTGGCAATCATTCGGGATGGTTTTTCGTTTTCAATTTCAACTGTTCCGGTAATCACCACCGGTTCCTGCGATACAATAAGCGACTCATATTCGGATAATGTCTGCGGCATAAATAATACCTGTATGCTGCCGGTGAGATCTTCAATGACTGCTTGCGCAAATTTATTTCCTTTCTGGCTTTGCTTAATCTGCACATTATTCAGAACGCCAACTAGAGTGATCGGTGAGCCGTTGACATTTTCTTCAAGCTCTTTTATTGGCGTACAGGCTAATTTTTCAATGTCTTTTGCAAATCGGCTCAAGGGATGCGAACTTGCGTAAATACCAAGCACTTCTTTTTCATATTGCAGTTTCTTGTTTTCGGGCCAATCATTAGTGGAGGTAGGCTCAATATGAATACGCGAATATGTTCTATCAGAAGTGCCAAACAAATCGCCCTGTCCTGTTGCAATATCCTGCTGAAGCTGTCGGGCAGTTTCTAACATCATATCTACTGATTCAAATAGTGCTGCACGGTTAGGATAGAGTGAATCAAATGCTCCCGCTTTTATGAGTGATTCTAACACGCCTTTGTTTACGGTCATAAGATCAATTGAAGTGAAGAAGCTGGTGAGGTCTTTGAATTCACCGTTGGTTTCCCGTGCCTTCAGAATAGATTCTATTGCTTTATCGCCTACACCTTTAATTGCTATAAGCCCGTAACGTATTGATTTACCTTCTATTGAAAAATCTCGCTGGCTTTTATTGATATCCGGCGGAAGGACCTGAATGCCCTTTGCCTTGCAGTCAGCATAGTATTTTGCAATGTCTTCAATTTTATCAACCTGTGCGGTTAAAAGCGCAGTCATGAATTCCAATGGGTAGTGTGCTTTAAGATATGCTGTCTGGTAAGATACAAGCGCATACGCAGCAGAATGCGATTTATTGAATCCATATCTTCCAAATGTAGCCATCAACTCGTATGTTTTTGTAGCAGTCTGTTCATCGATGCCCTTTGCTATTGCACCTTTGACAAATTTTGTGCCCATAGCATCTATAATCTCTGGCTTCTTTTTGCTCATAGCTTTTCTGAGTTTGTCTGCTTCAGGCAGAGAAAATCCACCCATAACCTGAGATATGAGCATAACCTGTTCCTGATAGACAATAACCCCAAGAGTATCTTTAAGTATTGGTTCAAGTGATGGATGCAGATATTCAATTTTGCTAGGGTCACGTTTTCGTTCAATATACTGTTCAACCATCCCGGAGTCAAGAGGGCCTGGTCGGTAAAGGGCAACTATTGCAATAATGTCATCAAGATTTGTGGGGCCCAATTTAAGCAGAATATTCTGCATGCCAGCTGATTCAAGCTGGAATACACCCATGGTATCTGCCTTTTGCAGCAGCTTGAATGTTTTTGCATCATCAAGCGGAATTGCATTTATATCTATATCAATATTTCTGTGTTTCTTTATAAGCTTTATGCATGTATCAATGATGGTGAGGTTGGCAAGCCCCAAAAAGTCCATCTTGACAAGGCCTGCTTTTTCTAAGCTCCCTTTTTCATATTGAGAGGAAACACTGCCATCCTTTGGGTCAACATACAGAGGAACATGCTCGGTTAAAGGATCACGTGATATAACAACACCTGCTGCGTGTTTGCCAGCAGAACGGGTGAGCCCTTCTACTTTTAATGCAATGTCAATAAGTTGTTTGCCTGTATCATTGGACTTGTAGAGCTGCTGCAATTCTTCTGAATTCTTCAGCGCCTCCTCTAAATCTTCATGATGAATAAGTTTGGTAAGTGCGTTAACCTGAGGAAGTGGAATGTTTAACGCTCGTGCAACATCACGTATGGCACCTTTGGATTTCATTTTATTAAATGTTATGATCTGGCTGACATGATCCTCGCCGTATTTCTTTTTCACATATTCTATGACCTCATCACGACGCAGAGCGCAGAAGTCAATGTCCATATCAGGCATTTCATTTCGTTCAGGATTTAAAAAGCGCTCAAACAGCAGGTTATATTTTATTGGGTCAAGCTCTGTTATACCAAGGCAGTATGAAACCATAGATCCAGCAGCCGACCCTCTGCCGGGACCAACGGGTATGCCATTATTTTTTGCAAACTGGATAAAATCCCATACAATGAGAAAGTATCCTGAAAACTGCATTCTTTTTATTACCGATAGCTCATAGTCAATGCGTTCTTTGATATAATCAGGGATAGATTGGCCATATCGTTTTTGTGCACCTTTATAAACTAGTTCAGTAAGGTAGCTGTCTTTTGTATACCCGTCGGGTACCTCAAAGTTGGGGAGTATGGGGTTGCCCAGTGGTATCTGGCAATCTATCATTTCGGCAATCTTCATAGTGTTGTAGAGGGCATCAGGATAATCTTCAAATGTTTTTTCCATTTCCTGAGGGCTTTTAAGATAAAACTGGTCGTTGGGGAAACGCATTCTTCCCGGGTCGTTTAACAGTTTGCCGGTTTGTATGCACAGCAAGACATCATGATAGTATGCATCGTCTCGTGAAACATAATGTGCATCATTGGTGGCTATTAAACCAATATTTAGTTTTGATGCCATTTCAATAAGCTTTGCATTCACATGCTTTTGTTCTTTGAGGTTGTGATACTGCAGTTCAAGGTAGAATCTATCTTTGCCAAAAAGGTCTGCAAACTCTTGTGCTCGAGCATACGCTTCATTTATTTTACCCTCTAATATGAGTGATGGGATTTCACCGGCAATGCAGGAAGTGCTTGCTATAAGCCCTTTGCTATATTTAGTTAAAAGTTCCCAGTCAATTCGTGGTTTATAATAAAAGCCTTCCAGATAACCAAGTGAGGATAATTTTATGAGATTTTTATACCCTTCGTAGTTTTCAGCAAGCAATATAAGGTGGTAGGCATTTTCCTCGTTGCTTGAGCGAGTACTTTGCTTATAAAACCGTGACCCGGGTGCAATGTAAAACTCTTGTCCTATTATTGGCTTTATGCCAGCTTTATGTGCTTCTTCGTAAAACTCTATTATGCCAAACATATTGCCATGATCAGTTAAGGCTATGGCTGGCATGTGGTGTTGTACTGCAAATTTTATAAGTTGCTGAATCCGTATGGCACCATCTAAAATTGAATATTCAGAATGGTTGTGAAGATGTACAAAATCCATAGTTTTTCTCGTATGTAGGGGGTTAATGTGATGAGCTATCGCCCAAAAAATACGACATAATATTATTTACTCTATAGCCAGTATACATATCTTTTTTTAATTTGCAAGTAGTATTATAAAAAAATTTCATTTAATTTTTTATACTTTTTGCAATATGTTGTTGACCATATTAAAAATATGCGATAGATTTTGAAAAAATGAATACTATAAAAAACAGATTGCCATATTTAAAAAAACAAATTTTAATGGTTGCAAATGATGTAATGTATTTCGGAGGAACCGATGATTGATACAAAGCTTTTAGATATTTTAGCATGCCCTGCCTGTAAAGGGGATGTTGAATATGATGCACGTAACGAAAAAATTATATGCACCCAATGCAAAAAGAAATATCCCGTTAAAGACGGCATCCCTGTTATGCTTGTTGAAGAAGCGGAAGAATAATTGAATAGATAGAGGTTACAATATGTTTGATTCAAAGCATCCTGTTGTAAAAGTAGCTGGGTATATTATTGTAGGCTTTTTTGTACTTATAATAATAATTTCATTTGGCATGCCCGACTTTTTGTCACGAATGGGATTTGACCAGAATACCATTGCAAAAGTCAACGGTGAAGTAATAGGATATATGGATTTTATTCGCTATCGTGATACACACATGGTTGGCAAGAGTGAAGACCCTAAACAGCAGCAGCGCATGATCATAGAACGTATGATACAGGAAAAACTGCTGGTTCAACTTGCAAAGAAAGAAGGTATTGTGGTAACGGAAAAAGAAATAAAAAGTGTTATCCGCAACCGGTTTTCGGACAATACTGGTACATTTAATGAAACGTTTTTCAGAAATTTTCTGGATAGATTCCATATGGGAATATCAGATTACTATAAATATGTTGAAAATGAAATATATCTTGGCAAATTGCAGAATATGCTTCTTGCTGGAGTCAGTGTTTCACCTCTTGAACTTTTGACTGAATACCGAATGCAAAATGCAAAGCTGAAAATACAGTATTCATTTTTATCAAATCAGGAACTGGCAAAACGGTTTGCCAGCACAATTGCTGTCACTGATGAAGAAGTGGACGCAGAACTTAAAAAGAACCCTAAAGAATTAAAGGACCCTAAAACTGATAGACAGCGAATCAAGGATAAGCTTGCCAATGATAAATTGGAAAAAGTAAAACAAGAAATTGCAAAGAAGATTGACCAGCTTGCACTTTCCGGCAGGCCATTTGCAGAAGCACAGAGTATATTACAGGGGGTTGTAGCATTTTCAAATGAGTTTGTGCCAGGCGATTTGATAAGGGAAAAAGATGAAAAAGGCAGAATTCTCTACCCATTGCAAGAGTCAAAAATATTCCAGTCTGACGTGTTCAGTTTACCAAAGGGTGCAACTTCACGGTGTGTTTTTGGTTTTGATGGATTGTATATCTTTACGCCTGTAGTACGAAATATCCCAGGTAATCAGATACCAGATAAGGAAAAGCAGACACTTGAACAAAACCTTTTTTATACAAAGGCTAATTCTTTATATATATCATTGTTAACCCGATTGTTTGAAACGTCGAAAATAATAAGGAATCAGAAGTTTGAAGCACAGTAGTGTTCACAGTGGTTATAAATTTGTTACACAGCTAAGGGGTAATTTATGAATATTAATGCTGAATATGTGAATCCATTTTTAGAGGCAGCAAGTGCAGTATTCAAACAGCTTCTTAATGTTGATTTAAGGCGAGGGAAGCTGGTATTAAAAGAGGTTCCACAGCCATCACATGATGTTGCTATTATAATTGGTATTACGGGTGCAGTCACTGGACAGGTTGTGTTTAGCATGAGCCTGGAAATGGTAAAGAAGATTGCACAGATACTTGCTCCCGGATTATCTGAGAAGGATATAATGAATGAATGGAAGGATATTGTGGGTGAAGTTGCCAATATGATTACCGGGAATGCAATGAACCTTTTTGCCTATTCGGGCAAACGTGTTGAAATGACAACCCCTACAGTTATAGAAGGTGAAAGTTTTACCATTACTCTAATAAAACAAACAACGCTTGGGATAAATCTATACAGTCCCTTTGGGCAATTGGAGATGAACGTTGCATTAAAATAAATATATATTATTCCGGGAAATAGGTTGCATCAAGCCTCTTTAGTTCATCGGCCACTCGTTCTTTCAATGGTGAGGAATAAAATGCATTGTATGCGGGATCCTGTGAACGCTTGAGAAATATAGTATACACTTTACGAGCAAGTTCCACATCTTTTAAATTGGGATCGGTACTTAAAATCTTTCCTAACCAGTAGTAAGCATCATCAACCGTTTCACGATCATTATACTGTTTTATTACCCTGATTAAAGCATGCAATGCAGCATTGCCTTTTTTTTGTGCTATATACAGTTGAGCTGCCAGTATCAGCGCATCGTCAGAAAAATCCTGATCAGGATATAATCCTGCAACTTTTGTGTAGTATTCAATTGCATCAAGTGGTTTGCCCATAGCTTGATTAACCCTGCCAATCATAAATAGCGCTGCAGGATATTCACCTGACTGCTCGGGTATGGCCGATAGCTCTTGCATTGCATTGGTAAATTTTTGCTGCTGCATATATATCTTTGCTTTCCATAAAGAAGCCTGATCTTTAAAAGGGCTTTGCGGATAATTTTTCTGTAAACTATCTAATGCTTGCAGTGCGCGTTCATAAAATTCAGCATTATAAAAATCAATGCCTTGTTTTAGCAAGACATCATCAGGTGTATTAGCCCCTTTCTTTTGAGAAGAATCATCCTGACCTTTGTATTGCATTGGAATTTTAGTGGCTTTTGGTTCAGAAAGGATGGTTTCCAGTATAGTTTCTTTATTTACCGGCTGTGATACGAGTAGTGAGCATACAATAACTATTGCTATACAATTCATTGCTCAAACACCTTATCGCGGATATCCATTGGCTTAAGATCTTTTGAACTTTTTGGCGAAATGGTTTCTTTTTTTTCAATGTCGGGTGCCTGTGATTGTGGTTTTACAGGAGCTGTTACTTGCTTGCCCTGATTTGCCTTCATTGTGTCTACTGGCTTAACCACTGGTGGCGTGTAATCAGGAATTATAGGTTCAACAGGTTTTGAGTCATTTAAACCTGAAAGAGGCTTTTGTATTTCTTTAACGTCTTTGGGAATTTCAAGAGGTTTTGCAGGCATTGTCATTGCCTCGTCCTCTTTTGTTGGGTATGCCACCTTGTTGTCGGTTAGCTGCTGACGCTGTTCCATAAGTGCACTTTCAAGCATAGACTGGAATGATCCGGGCTCTTTTTTCATTTTTATGTCAAGGTCAAACACATCGTTGGTTATTTCTGCGTATGGTCTGCCAGCTGGTTTTGCAGATTGCTTGCCAAGATTATATCCAATAAATATGGCAGCAATTGATAAAAGAAATACAAGAAAGAAAAATCCTTCTTTTATGGATTGCTGCGTGCGAATATCAATAGAATCAATCATTCTATTTAATGTTCGCACGATTGCCTGTAATATTGATGCTATTGGATTCATAATTATGACTTTGCGTTATTCTCTATCAATAATAATAACAATATTGCCTTTTTTCAAGTTATTTCTTGTTGAGCTACTTGCAAGAATTTTTTTTAAGTCAGAATTTGCAATTACCGGGCACCGATTATACAGGCGAAGTGAAGCACAGTAATATGGGTTTGGGCCAGCTTTTTTATGGCGCAATGCTATGTCATCGCCAAAACAATATGCAACTGTACCGTAGATATAAGCATCACGTGAGTCGATAAAATCCTTGCCAAAGATTTCGGTTCCATCCTCTGCATAAAGCGATGGGAAAAGCATGGGGGTAAATTTCTGACCGCGTGTATCCACAATAAGTCCTGAATACTCGGTTGCAGGTAGTTTTACCGGTAGTTGGGGAATATCTTTTGATGGCAATGCTTGGGGCAAAAGCTTTAAAAGCCTTCCCATAGGCAATGTGGCAATGCATTGAGTAGTAATTGCACCCTCTGGTTTATAAGTGTATTTGATGACGTTGGGATATTGCCCTAACTGTATCTGTGAATAATCATCAATCTGTATACAGTTGCCTAATGTTTGCTGCGGGTCAAGCTGTATAGTCTGCAGGGCTGCAATGAGTAACTGTGTTGCACTGTCTTTTGCTTCTTCTATTGCCCTGCTGCGTGCATTATTTACTGATAGTGGCTCAAGAGTTGAACTGTCAAGCGGCATGCCACTGTCGGTAACTGTAGGTTTGCAAGATGCTTTTGCCACAATTATCTGATCGGTCCAGTTAATCTCTACATTGTTGTAGTACTGAATAACTTTATTGCTTACGGGTGATAATGGCAATGCAAAAAACAGTGTATGAGCTATCGCCCAGAAAAAAATAAAGCAACGCCTGTAGTGTAGTCCCATAGTATGTAACATTTTTAACGGTGTTTTTAACATTATCGGATAAATGTGCCATGAAATATAATCAAATTACTAAACCTTCAAGTTTTTCAAAAATCTTCAAAAGCTGCTGCGAAGCAGCTTTAACTGCATCTTTAAGTAATGAATCAATTTTTTGCTGTTCAAGGTCATGGCGAGCTATATAGAACAATGTTTTGCGCATGAAAGGGGAGCACAGTGCGTCCATATCTTCGTTATCAAGAAGTGAATACAGATTTGAAGTGTCCATGGATGAGGCATTGTACAATTGTTTCAATGACTGATGAAGGTGCAAAAATTTTTTAAAGAGGGGTTGCGTGTTGATTGTAGCTTGGTGCGATAGCTCATGTGATAAAATCTCCTGCGGAGTAACCGGTGGCTTTTTCCATGTATCAACCAGTTCTTGCAGTGGCACAAATGTTGTATTGGCAATAACCGCACCCCCAATGCTGGTATTGTACACAGGGATGGGAACTCTTTTTGCGGAATCCTCAAACCAGCTGCGATACAAATCAAGGACAAAGTCGGTGATGACCTTACCACCGCTATTTGAAGGCACATACTTTATTTTACGCTTTCGTATCACATTCTGGTTAATGGTGTCTAAATTTTTAAAGCGGTTTATTGTGGGAAGCCAGTCGTCGTTATGATGTGTGCCACGGCTGTGGATTTCTCTGCCGGTATAGGCAAGGTCCTGCCCAACAAGCACAATAGCGCTGCACCCTGCAGCAAGTAGCAGGTCAAACGCACTTGTTGCCACCGAACCGCCTGACTGAATATCGCCAATCTGGCCTGTGAAATTTTGTACCCAGTCCATAAGTGGCGTTGATTCACGCTTAAGGCTTCCGTCAGGTGCTGTGTAATACTTTGCAGTGGTGCTGAAGATTTTTTGTGTGAACATACGGGTTACTTTAGGGCTGCTGACAACATCAGCCAAAAGCAATGGTGTATTGGTGATGCCTAAGAAGTGTTTTATACTGTGTGTTTGCGCATCCAGCGTCATTACTATGTGAGGCCTGATGCCGTGACGCTCAAGAACCTTATATGCAGTGTCAACACACACAATTAATGCTTTTTCGTAGGCTTGTTCCAATGCATCCAGCGAATACAGTAACGAAGGACCCGCTGAGACAATTATTCCAGGCATTCCTTTGAATTTCCCAAATAGAGATTTGACCGGCAGTGCTGTATTAAACTGCGTGGAGTTACACAGTATGTTTTTTATCCACAGTTCCTCAAATTCAAATCTAGTTAAAAGGTCGCTAATACGTGAGCTTATCTGTTTATGCAGAATGGACGTCATTGAATCATAAAATTCAGGATATAAAGAATATGAAGGACGGTATATAAAAAGAGCAGTTCCCTTGAATGATCTGATATCCATTGATTCAAGTACAGCAGCTATCTGTTCTTCATCATGTACTACAAATGCTATATGAAATACTTCTGGTGATTCTTTCTTTACTGCTTCTATAAGATGTGTGTCTTTTTCTACGACAATTATTGTATGTGTGGGAAATTTAGAAGCAAGGGCCTGAATATGGTATCCCAGTCCCAGTCCACACACAACAATTATAGAAGCACGTTTAGGATTGAACTGTTCAACACTGCGCTGTGCTTCCTTTACAGGGTCGTAGGCTGAGTGGATGCGGATTATTTTTCCATCAATGGTATAATGCAGTGTTTTATGACCACTCTTTGCTATGGTTATAGTAAAATTTTTCATGAAATTTATTGTGCAACTTTGTTGTAGGTATCCATGCACAGCTTATGCAGCTTGTTAAAGGTATCTTCAGTTTCTATTTTGAATTGACGGCATATTTCATCTTCACAGTAGTAATAGAAATATTTTCTTGACTCAACTCCACATAACAGGTTTGCAAGGTAGGTTACACTCACATGGTCCTTATATTTGCTGTCACATGACAGTGGTGAATGGTGCCACTGTATTGCCTCAATAAGGTATTGAGGAAATTGCCACTTCTGGGCAATAAGCTGGCCTATTCCAGAATGGCTTATTCCAATTGAAATTTCCTCCATTACTGTTGACGTGCGCATTTTGCGGTCACTCACAAGATCAGCAATCCAGTTAGTAAGTTCCAGGTTAACCGATAAAAGCACTATCTTCCCAAGATCATGCAGCAGGCCGCATAGTGAAACTTGCTCTACAATAGTGTTCATTCTGTACTGGGTTGCGATAGTACGTGCATATGATGCTGTTTTGTCGCAGTGATCCCAGATTTGCTCAAACTTCTGGAAGCGCTCATCCAAAATTTTTCGTGCGCTTATTGTCATAAGCAGCGATTCCAGGTTCTTGAGGCCAATTGTCATTATGGCTTCACTGAGGTTGTCTATGCGTTTGCCTGGTACAAACCCCGCCGAATTTGAAAGCTTTAGTACATCAGCAGTGAGTGCAGGATCGCGCATGATGGAAAAAGTAATGTCTTTTATCTCAACATCTTTCCTTCTGCAGAGCTCCAACAGTTGCACTATATGGTCGGGGAATGTAGGGATGCCGTCAATCTGATCAAGTATCTGCTGTTTTATTGTTGTGGTAAGTTTTTCAGGCCGCAATTGATGGGGCAGATTTACTAATACCTGTGTAATTTTGCCATCTGTGCCAATTTTGTAATTTGATGGGTCAACTCCAGCATTTTTTAAAAGCAATATAACAAGAACTATGCCCAGCCCTGCACCTTCGGTATCATCGTACACATCTTCATATGCCTGAGTAAAATCCAGATACTGTTTGGCTTTTTCAATGCGGGTTTTGATACGAGCAAGTTCTACAGGGTGTATAGGAGTGGGGTTTGAAATAGAAAATCGTATGCCATCATCCTGTTTTTTTATGGTTATGGTAACTTTAAGGTCGTTATTTTTCAGGTCCTGTTCTAATGTATCAAGTTGCCCTACTATGTCTTTTTTAAATGTTTCAATTCCTTTTTGATAGCTTTCGGGGTCATTGATATTTAAATTGATTTTTTTAAAATATGCCCGTTTTGCATTTGCTTTGGTTGCATTAACAATTATTTCCCGCAAAATGGTGATCATCATATCTAAAAGAAATATCTTGTCCTGATTTGAAAGAATTTTTGCTAGGATTGCATTTAATGTTTTTGAAATGTTCTCATTAGGATAATAAAACGAAAGGCTTATAGGTTCATTATTTTCAAAACGCTTTACAAGCTCAGAAATATTCAAAATAGCCATAGTATTCCTTTTATATTGGTAATTTGCTTCTTCTATCAGCTATATATACATATCGGTATATTTTATCATAAAGAATAATTATTTGCAATCTATTTATTTTTGTTATAGATATAAATAATCCCTGCCCACTGTGGTTGTGATTGATAGGGCTTGTGACTATATAAATGGCATTGTAAACGTGCTTTAGCGTCTTTTCAAGGTCCAAGGGTTGTGTCAAAATAATTCAATGGTTAAATTTTGCAAGCTGGTGATTTTAGATTTGGCAGATGCCTCATATTATAGAACACTAACAACATGTGATCGCTACATTTAAATTTTAGGTAATTAAATACCAAATTTTAATACCTCTTGTGATGACAAGAAACAGGGTGGGAGTTTGTAATTCAACAGTATCATTTTGTATGTTATTTTATTGAGCTAAACATTTCCCATAACTTTTGCCATTGTGGTGTATCCACTATCCTTGGATTATGCTGAATGAAATCAAGTGGAATATTGTCAATATATGCAATGTAGGTA
>JAOAIH010000068.1 GCA_026414805.1 Spirochaetota bacterium
GATTGAGGCATCCGCCAATAATAAAGAATATAATTTTGATGAGAGTATTCGTTTTCAGGTGGAGGAATTTAAACCTGCTAAAGCTGAGATGAAGATAAATCCTGATAAATTAAAATATATCTGGAATGAAGTATTAGGGTTGGATCTTTTAGGGTGGTACTTATTTGGTGCACCTGTTATGAATGATATTGAGTATACAGTATCTATAACACCAATTGTGTATAAAAGTCAACGATTCCCTGATTATTCATTTTCAACCCAGATATATGATTATTATGATGAGTATGATGAGTATAGCCCATCACCTACTGTGATAGCCAGTGGTAAAGCAAAGACAAACGAAAATGGAGTAGCTAAAGTTTATGTTCCACTGAGGGCAAAAAGTGATATAACAAATGGTGAACTACTTATTACAGCAAAAACAAATCTTTCAGATGATTCGCCGGTCTTTGGTGCAAAGTCTGGGATACAGGTGTTGCAACCAATTCACTTTGGAATCAGGGTGCCGCAGTACTTTAACTATGCAGGTAATGCCATGACAGTGCAGATAGTTGCGGTCAATAGCGATGATGCTGTAGTTGATAATAATCAGGTCTTGCTTGTAATTAAACGGCACCAATGGGTATCATATCAGATAGCTGGTGTCAATGGGCGATTGCAGTGGGAGTATAAAAACATTGAAACTAATGTATATTCTCAGATACACAGCATTGGAAAAAAGGATGTGACAATTGTTATAAATGAACCTGGATACTTCACTGCAGAGCTATATGATACGCAAAATAAGCAAAAATATGCAGTTCAGGACTTTTACATAGTGGGTAAGGGCGAAGCCGGGTGGCGAATGAATGATGATGAAACCGTTGATGTAGAAATGGATAAAAAGAACTATGCTGTTGGCGATACAGCAATGCTGCTTGTTAAAAATCCGTTTGAAAATGCAACAGCATTTGTTACAATAGAACGAGAAAAGTTTTTTGACTACTTTGAAGTACCTGCTACATCCAGTATTGTAACTATTCCCATTAAGATAACTGAAGAGTATATACCTAATGTTCATGTAAGTGTGATGCTCTATACGGGAAGAAGTGGTTTTAATAAAGTAAAAGATGGTGAAGATATGGCAAAGCCAAAATGCTATATTGGCTATGCAAATATAAGAGTTATACCACGAGAGAAAAAATTAAATATTGTAGTAAATACGGACAACAAGCAGTATAAACCTGGTGATACTGTAACACTGAATATGATTGTAACTGATCACCTGGGACAACCTGTCAATGGCAAAGCTACAATCTCAGTGGCTGACAGAGGGGTACTTAATCTTGTAAACTATGTTCTTCCTGATCCTATAGACTTTTTCTATCAGCCACGCCCGCTTGCAGTTACCACCTTTGACGTACGTCAAATAATTTTAGGACAGCGGTATTTAAAAGAAAAAGGTGAGCTTATTGGAGGTGATGGTGGCATAGCTTCAATGGGAATGATTGTGCCAAGGGCTGATATTAAGTATACTGCATATTACAATGCAACTGTAAATGTTGAAAACGGTAAGGCCCAGGTTTTGTTTAAGTTGCCCGACAACATTACAAGCTTTAAAGCAATGGTTGTAGTTCATACTCAGGAATCAAAGTTTGGTTATGGAGAAACAACCTTTGATGTTAAAAAGCCTTTGATGGTTTTACCTACTTTTACACGATTTGTGCGAGTTGGTGATTTTTTCAATGCTGGTGGACTGATATTCAACTATACTGGCACTCAACAAAAGATTGCAGTAGGGATTGAGCTAAAAGGTGGTATGAAACTTAAAGATGGCAAATCATCACAATTAAAAGAGATAACATTGAAAAATGGTCAATCAACAGAGGTGCTATTCCCAATTATTGCGGGAAATGATCACACTGCAACATATATACTCAAAGCAAAAGCAGGAGCATATACCGATGGTATAACAGACACTATTCCTGTAAAAGCACCCAATATTTATGAAACTGTTGCACTGTATGGAAGGATCACAAAAAAGGAAGATGCAAAAACATATAAATTGAATATTTCCAAAAACATTATTCCCAATCTTTCGTTTGTTAATGTATATGTAAGTCCTTCCCAGTTTGCAGAATTAAAGGGAAGCTTAGATTATCTGGTTGAATATCCTTATGGTTGCCTGGAACAGAAAGTGTCAAAAATACTTCCGTTGATTCTTGGTGAGGATATCATAGCACAAAAAAATTTACTAAAAGTTAAATCACAGCAAGACTTGCGTTCTACTGTCCAAACAGTACTGGATAAATTGCCTGATTATTTTAAAAATGACGGCTTTTCATATTGGACTTCGGATTATGGAAACACTTCAAGTTATTTGACGGTGTATGCCACTTTTGTATTAACTATGTCAAAAAAACGTGGCTATAGTATTGATGAAACAGTGTTTAGAAAAGCTTTGGAAACAGTGAAGCAATTTGTAACAAAAGGCGTTATTTTCAAACACGAGGAAAGCTGGTTTGGATCAGGTTATAAATATCTTACATTATCATTTGCCCATTATGTTGCTGCTCTAAACGGCATTACCAGCAAGAGTGATTGGGAACTTGTCTACAATTCACTCAACAACAATTATTCAGGCATGAGTTCAGGGTATGCATTTTTGCTCAAAGCAGTATCACTGTATGCAGATTCAGCATTTAAACAGTCAATGATTAAAGAAGTGTCCCAGAAACTATTTTCAACAATGCGCACCGAGTCGGGTTATGTGTACTTTAAAGATGATGCTAATTGGAATCACTTTTACTATGATAATGACATCACAACCGCTCTTGTTTTACAAGCTCTGCTGGAATCTGGAGTACATTTTGAAAATGACTTTAAAGTTGTGAATTACTTATTAACACAACGTAAAGGATGTGCATGGAGAAATACGCATTCAAATGCGTTGATATGGTGGGCATTGAATACATATTTGCAAAAGTATGAAAACCAAAAACCTGAATTTAGCATAAAGATTCTTTATAATGAAAAAGAATTGATTTCACAATTGATGCAGAATCAAAATGTTTCATACTCAACAAACTATTATATTACCCCCGCTGATTTTGGTACTCAATCGTTGCGGTTTATAAAAAATGGTACTGGCATTGTATATTATATATTCAGATACCAGTATATACCAGTCTACGATTCAATAGCAAACAGGGATATGGGGTTTGAAGTATCAAAAGTATATAGAGATGTTAAAACCAAAGATGAAGTAAATACATTTAAAAAAGGTGCAGAGTATATTGTTGACATTGAAGTGTATACCACAAAAGAAAGAGGTATAACCGTGCTAGATGATCAGCTCCCAGCAGGGCTTGAACCTGTTAACGTTTCTTTTGTAACCGAGGAAAAGCTTACCACTACAAACCTTAAACAAGACTATGATACATGGGGAACATTTAATCACTTTGAACAATACAATGATAAAGTTATATATTATGCTGATTTCCTGCGCAAGGGTAAGCACACTATTACGTATAAAGTACGAGCAACAAATACAGGGACTTTTGCTTTGCCTGCATGTAAAGTTGAGGAGATGTACAATCCTGAGGTGTTTGGAATACAGTACTATAGCAATAAGGTGAAAGTGCAGTAAGTATCATGCAACTGTGTTCACTATTCAGTAACTATCGCCCATACCGTATTATAAAAGCTTTAGCTGTCTTATTTTGTATGGCGATAGTTACTTATATAGCAATCCCATATAAACAAAACTACCTTGCCACGCATAACCGATTACCCATAACAATCTATGACAGATACGGCACAGTACTGATGGAAATAGCAAGGGATAAAAGCGGTCTTGCACAGTATATAGATTTTGAAAAGGTTCCAGAAGAGTTTATTGCGCTACTATTGTTTTCTGAAGATAGGAAATTTTATTTGCACCATGGTGTTTCGCCTTCTGCAATTGCTCGAGCAATATATCAAAACATAAAAGCTATGCGTGTGGTTTCTGGTGGCTCTACCATTACTCAGCAGCTTGTAAAATCTAAAAAAGAAATTCTTAGGAATACCATTTGGACAAAGGTATTAGAAATAATAGAAGCCATACGATTAGAAATGCATTTTACAAAAAGGGAGATCCTTGCTGCATACATAAATGAGGTGTATTTGGGTAACAATATATATGGCTTTGAAAAAGCAAGCCAGTGCTATTTTGGTAAGTCATTTACAGATTGCAATCTTCTTGAAGCGGCTTTCCTTATTTCTATTGTAAAATCACCAGGACGATACAACCCGTATAAAAATCCTGAAATAATTGTGCAAAATGCAAAAAGGCTTTTACAAAAGGCAAATGAATCAGGATTTTTACATATTTCCCCTTCTGAATTAAGTACCTATATGCAAAAAAAAATTTCATTACAGTATACTGACAAAAACATTACCGCACCACTTTTTTGCTTATATGTGCTGTCACAGGCAAAGAAGCTTTTCCCGGATAAAGATATTGTACATATATATACCACACTTGATGTTCACCTTTATAAAAATATCTTATCTGTTATGCAAAACTCTTTGGATATTATAAAAGATTGCAATGCATTGCATGCAGCAATGGTTATGATTGATAATACTACCATGGAAATTTTAGTAATGATTGGCTCCGTTGATTTTTTTGACTATGACAAAGGTCAGGTAGACGCAACACTAATCAGGCGGCAGGCAGCATCAACAATGAAACCATTTGCTTATGCGCTTGCTCTTGATAAGGGAATATTTCACACATCAAGTATTTTGCCTGATGTGTATACACAGTTTTATTCAAGAGTTGGTACGTATATTCCCAAGAATTTCAGCCAAAGTTATCATGGGCCTGTACGTCTGGCAAAAGCATTGGGATGTTCATATAATATACCTGCAGTTTATGTAGTTAATGCAATAGGTCTGGTGCCATACTATAATTTTTTAAAGCAAATAGGGTTTTTCTCCATTACGCGCTCACCAACACATTATGGCTTAGGAATAGTACTAGGTAATGCCGATGTTACCTTAATAGAACTTGCCAATGCATATACTATATTTCCTCGAAATGGAATATTTTCAAAAGCTGTAGCTATTACTAAAATAAAGGATGCACAAGGTAATGTTCATTATGTACAAAAAACAACCCCTCAACGTTTTCTGAAACCATCAACCTGCTATTTAATATCACATATCCTATCCAACTATTCGTATAAAGTAGATGCATTTGGAGCACAGTCAGCAATTAATCTCCCTTTTCCTTTTGCAGTGAAAACGGGCACTTCAAAGGATTTCCGTGATAATTTTATTGCTGGGTACAATACTAGATTTACAATTGGGGTATGGGTGGGAAATCTTTATAATAAGCCCATGTTCCACCTGCCTGCAGTGTCAGGAGCAGGGATAGTATTAAAAGATGTACTTCTGTATTTATGGAATGCAGGATATGAATTTCCCTCGTTTAAACCTGTAAGCAAAATTAAAGCAGTAATGGTATGTAAATTATCAGGAATGGTTGCAGATAAGTATTGCCATGATACATATACTGAATATTATGATGAGGATAATACCCCCACTATGAAGTGCACATGGCACTTAGACAACAAGACTGTTGTTCCTGTTGAATATAGAGAATGGGCAAAAGAGAAAAAAATACTCTATGCACAATCAAAAGAATTAAAAATTATCTTCCCTCACAATGGATCAGTTTTTAAAATTGAAAAGGTTGTAAGGAAGAATATTCAGGCTATACCCTTAAAAGCACAAGCACCTGGGAAAAATGTGAAGTGGTACGTGAATGGTTATCCAGTGGGAACTGGTAATGAAGTAGTATGGAGGCTTATACACGGTGAACATACTATTACAGTTAAAGACAATGAGCAAATGGATAGTGTAAGAATCATAGTGTTAGATTAGTAGAGCAGTATGTTTATTGCCAACGTTATGTACAATCTGCCTTATCTTATGAAAAATANGGATAATAGCAATAAAAAATAATAAAATAATTGTCTAAAATATGTACTTTGCATAACCATGTAATATCTTTAAAAAAAATAATTAGATAATAAAAGGGTGATACTATGATGCACAAACTATTTTATCCTGATTCAGTTGCTATTGTAGGGCTATCATCCAGGCCAAATAATATACCCCGACTTACGTTAGAGAACATGCTGCGCTGGGGATACAGGGGTCGTATATTTGGTGTAAACCCCAAAAGTGAGGATGAACAAGTTGATGGGATCAGGATGTTTAAATCTATTGAAGCATTACCTGAGGTTCCGGATCTTGTGTATGCACTGATTCCGGCAAAATTTGTACCGGGAATAGTTGAGGAATGTGGAAAGAAAGGCGTAAAATGGATGGCCATCCCAAGTGGGGGGTTTTCGGAATACAGTGAGGAAGGACGAATGCTTGCTGAACAAACTGTGGCAGCTGCAAAAAAATATGGAATACGTTTTGTAGGCCCAAATGGCTTGACTGTGGCAAATGTTGAAAATGGACTATGTTTACCATTTGTGCCAATCCTTAGGCCTGAGTTTGGTGGTATGTCAATTGTTTCTCAAAGTGGGGGTGTTGCCCTCATGATGTGGAACGTAATCATGGACGAAAATATAGGGATAGCCAAGTTTGCCAGTATTGGAAATAAACTTGATTGTGATGAAGTTGATTTTCTGGAATATTTAGGGAATGACCCCGCTACATCCATAATCTGCATGTATCTTGAAAGTGTACCACGAGGAGCTGATTTAATAAGAGTTGCTGAAAAAATTAATAAACCCATTGTTGTATATAAATCTAATACAACACAGGCTGGGAAAAAAGCAGCTATGAGCCACACAGCTGCTATGAGCAATGATGAAGAAATTCTCAATGCTGCATTTGAAAAAGCAGGTATTATACGCATATACAACTATCATGACTTTTTTGCAGTGGCCAAAGCATTTAAATTACCCCCTATGCGTGGGAAACGCATTATGGTTATGAGTCCTGCTGGCGGTTTTGCTGTCATGACTGCAGATTTATGTGAGCAGGCAGGTTTTGAATTTGCTGATCCTGGAAAGGAATTTTACCAGAGTTTGCAAAAATTTTCAAATGCAGGCGTAATCCATTTTTCAAATCCTCTGGATCTTGGCGATATTTATGACCCAGCTTTTACTGCCCATGTTGTGTATTCGGTTATGCACAATGAAAATGTTGATGGTGCGGTCTATGTAAGCCAGCGTCCTCAGATGCCTGATAGGGAAAATGTGTTTTCACGAATGTTCCTTGCCGACCTTTCCAAGGAAACGTGGGGAGCAATTGTGTCTTCGGCAAAGCCTTTGGGTATTTGCCTTCTTGGGTTGTCTCGTGTAATGGCGCAGGTCAAACGAACGGTAAATTTTCCAATATTTAATTCGCCAGAGGAAATGGTTCGTGCAATGGCATTCCAAATGAAATTTTATACTAGGCTCCTACAACAAAAAAAGGATGAACCCTGCACTATGTCTTTTGATAATGCACAACAGTGGATTAAAAAGAATGCCGGTGAAATTGGTGAAGATGCAATGGAACTTTTAAAAGCAATAGATATTCAGGTTCCACCATCAGACATTGCCACTACGGAAAAAGAAGCGGTGGCGATAGCAAAGCGCATTGGCTATCCGGTGGTATGTAAACTAGTATCAAAAGAGATATTGCACAAATCAGACGTTGGTGGTGTGGTTGTAAACGTTGCCAGCGATGATGCAGTAAGAGAGGCATTTGCAACGATTCATGCAAATGTACTATCGCACAAACCTAATGCAAAAATTGAAGGAGTCCGAATTTCAAAAATGGCTGATAGCGGCATCGATATGTTTGTGGGTAGTAAATATGATGATTCCTTTGGACAAGTGATACTGTATGGTTTTGGTGGCATTTATGTTGAGGTATTTAAGGATGTTGCCTATTCTTTGTGCCCTACACCAAAAGAAGAAATTAAAGAAAAGATTGCTAAATTAAAATCTTTTGCATTACTTAAGGGGGCCCGTGGGCAAAAGCCAAAAGATATTGATGCGTATGTAGATATTATCTGGAAGCTTTCACATCTTTTGGCACAAGCACCACAGGTAAAAGAGATGGACTTAAATCCAGTAAGGGTTTTTGACAGTGGTTGTCAGGTGCTTGATATCAGGGTAAAGATTGTACATTAATTTCAATGTATAACTAATGAAAGCTACTGTATAACGTATGATTTATCTTGATAATGCTGCAACAAGTTTTCCCAAACCAAAATCGGTTATAGATGCAGTAGCACAATGCCTTAATGATTACTGCGCCAACCCTGGGCGCTCCGGGCACACGTTAGCAATACAAGCTGCACGTAAAGTTTTTGAAGCACGTGAAAAAGTTGCTGAATTTTTCCATGTTGCAGATTCACGCAATGTCATTTTCACAGCAAATGCAACGATGGCAATAAATTGTGTTTTTACTTCACTGCTTGAGGATGGGGATCACGTTGTGGTATCATCCATGGAACACAATGCGGTTATGCGTCCTTTGCGGTATCGTGAGCAACAGGGAACCATAACTGTATCATGTGTTCCATGCAGTGATAATGGTCAAGTAAACGCTGACATTATACCGTTTATAAAGAAAAATACAAAGCTAGTTGTTGTAAATCATGCATCCAATGTAAATGGTGCTGTTTTGGATATTGCTACCATTGTTAAAAAAGTTAAAAAAGCAAATCCAAAAACAGCAATACTGATTGATGCTTCCCAAAGTGCAGGAATAATTCCAATTAATGTTCAAGCGATTGGTTGTGATTTTGTCGCATTTACCGGACACAAAGCACTGTATGGGCCACAGGGAATTGGGGGATTAATAATCAACACAAAAAGACCTTTAAAACCTTTTATTATGGGTGGGACTGGAAGCAAATCCGAAAGCCAGTATCAGCCTGAATTTTTACCAGACATGTTTGAAAGTGGTACGCTCAATCTGCCAGGCATCATGGGGCTTAAAGCTGGTATTGAATATATACATCCACAAATAGAAGAAATTAAAGAAAAAGAGCTCACATATATTCAAAGAATAGTTGAATGTTTGGGAAGTATCAATGGAATAAAATTGTATTGGAGCAATTCGTTGAATACACAGATAGGTGTTATTTCATTTTCACATGAAAAAATTTCTTGCAGCCAGATTGGTCAGCGTCTTAATGATGAGTTTTCAATTTGCGTGCGTACTGGGTTGCACTGTGCACCGTTGGCACACCAAACAATAGGCAGTTTTCCAGATGGTACTGTGCGCGTATCGGTTGGAGCCTTTACCAAAAATGGCGATATTGACGTATTTTGTAAAGCTATAGAAACAATAACAAAGGTATGATGATTGACTATTGTGTACTTTTATTGCCCTCTGTTCATGATGTGATGAAAGCCGAAAAGGTACTGATTGCAGCGGGAGTTGATTTGAATGTGATGGCCACCCCACGGGAAATATCGCACAATTGCGGGGTGGTAATACGTTTTGATTGTAGTAATATAAGCAGAATACTTGAGTTACTTAGTGAACTTACTGTAGAAAAAAAGATCTTTAAAAAAATTGATGAAAATTTATTCAGTGAAGTTACTCAAGCGTAGATTCAAGCTTTTTAATGCTTTCACCCAGTATCTTATATTCTTTTGAGTTTTTTGGAAATGTACTCTGGTATTTTTTAAAATACTTTATCTGTTCTAATTTCCAGCGTTTCATGTCAAAATTATTATGAATCATATTAAACCCCCATGTATTAGATTGCTCTACTATAATTGTCGTAAAAAATTATGATTCTATTAACTATAAAATTCTTTTTTTGTAAGTTTGCATAAAACATTGTGATGATTGTAACATTTTTACTGCGTAACAATAAAGTATAATCATATATTTATTTTATAATGCCGATAGTTGATAATAATAGAGAAATTTGTATATTAATAACTAAGTCTACAGGTAATTGATTGCATGATTGATAAAGATAATATAGACATTAAGGATTTGCCGGTATTTCCACAGGTTGCCGTTAAAATTTTGCAGATCCAGGAAGATAATATTGATATTAGCTTCAAAGAATTGGAGAGCATTATACTGCTTGATCCCGCATTAACAGCTAAAATACTTAAAGTTGCTAATTCAGCGCTCTATGCCCGCCAGCGTGAGATTACAAACTTACAGCAGGCACTAACACTGTTAGGTTTTAAAATGGTAAAAAGCCTGGTTCTATTAGTGTCAGCTTCAAATATTTACAGTAAAAATGTAAAATCACACCAGCAGAGCACTGCTGCAACTGTTACAAAAACTTCAACTTCCATGATATGGCGACATTCAGTTGTAACTGCTTTTATTTCAAAGTATGTAGCTACACGAATTAAAAATGATGAAAAAAAAGAGGATGTGTTTGTTGCTGGTTTGCTCCATGATGTAGGCAGGCTAATCATGATGATAAATTATAAAGAAAAATATGAACAATATATTGCATATCTTAATCAAATGCAGTATAGGGATATACGTGAAATAGAAGAAAAAATATTTGAGATAAATCATCAGGATATAGGTAAGATAGTTTTGAATAAATGGAATTTTCCTCTTGAACTAGTGGATACAGTTGCACAGCATCATGTTGCTCAGGTAGACTCAAAATTCAAAACAACTGTACAAATAGTGGGACTTTCAAATATTTTGGCTAAAATAATTGAAAATGAAACTTTGTCACAAAACGATAAGGAGTTATTAGAAGCATATAGCAAAGCATTGAATATTACACAGGATGACTATAACTATCTGACAGGTGAGATTGTTGAAACTCTAAAAAATGATGAATTATATAAAATGAGCACTTCGCTTATTGGATAAAAAGTTAATTTACGTTCTGCTAAAAATAATAAAATCAATAATTGGTGCCTTTTTATACAGGTGATATGTGCAATATACTGTAGATACTATTGAAGCAATCATATAGCTTGTACCTGGAAGCCAGTGTATAGCATACATTGAAACTAACGTTAGCACAACATTGCATAAAAGATAGATACCTGCAGCCATTGCAGCTTCAAATTGTAATTCCATATACAGCAAATAGATTGTACAATTAAGTGTAAGCAAATGGAAAAACACAGCTATAAGCAAAATTCTCATAATGCTAAGATTAATTGTGTGTGCATAACCTAAAAAATCCAAAATTTGTGGTAGTTTAATTAAAATTCCAACAGTCCATATTGACTGGAAAAAAACAATGCCTTTAATGCCGTTTTGGAGTGAGATTAACATTTTCTGTTTTTTTGACTGTATGTACCTAAATGGGTCTTGTAGTATATTTGAAATAAACTCAAAGAAATTTTTATGAAAGTCGGTTTCGGCAATAATTAGAAAATATACCAGCCCTGGTATCATGGTTAGATATGCCAGAAACACTGGTATGTCGTAAGGTATGTAATAGTAGTAGAGTGTGTTAGGGATATGATTGCCGTATAAAAACCAGTACAGCATTTTATCCGACCATATAGCCATGTTAAAAAGCAATCCCATTAAAAATATGCGTTTATGTTCTTTAAATGAAGATATAAATTCTCTATTCAAGGTCAGTGATTGTATTGGATATGCAAGTTGTGAAATAATTATTAATAAAATAACGATGATTGCCTGTCCTATTGTATACCCACACAATGCACCAGAAATTCCATATATTTTTCCCAAATACTTGACACCTGCAATGCTGGCTATAGTTCCTGCAAGATAGCTGAAGAATATTTTATAGTATGCTTTTAATAATGCAATATAAACCAACATAATCCATAGTATGTTAATAATTATAAAAAGAGCTATCAGCGATAGTATATACAGAGTATGATAGGGGACAAATGAGAAATTGTTAAAGAGAATAAATACTGATACCGGCACTACAGATATTATTGATATAAGAATAATTGCGGTTAATAGTGCGGAAGGTATTTCCCTGTAATTTTCAATATACAGTTGATCGGCTATGTAGCGCGAAAATACGTAGTGAAAACCGCCTGACAAGAACAATGAAAAAGCATAAACATAGACTATTGTAACAGTAAATAATGCAGGATTGCTAGATATAGCTTCAAATGAATAAGTTTGAATAATGTATATCGTGAGTACTGATAGTATCCATGGTCCTGCCACAATGATAATACCTAAAAAGAAAGCTTGCACAATTGAAGACAATGTGCCTTTGTGCAATATTTTATATAATTCAAATCCAATACCAGCCATAATTCCTCATTGTGTATACATGCTTATGAATTTTGCATAGAGACTATCATAAGTAGCAATAAGATCTTTTTTATTGTAAAAGCGAATAACCTTATCCCTGTTTGAAGCAATTAGTTTTTTTCGGTAATCGGGGTTATTGTACAAATATATAACCCCTTGCGCAAGTTTTTCAGAATCTTTTGGATCCGCTAAAAGGATATCATTATAGTCAAGCATTTCGGGGACATTACCAACTCGTGTTGAAACAACGGGTATTCCTGCTGCATATGCCTCAAGGATTACTAAAGGCTGTGCTTCACGAATACTTGAAAGGACAAGAACATCCAAAAATTTATAATATTGGCGTACATCAGCTTTACCAGTGAATACCACTTTATCCTGTATCTGAAAATTTTCAACTAGCTTGGCACAATCTTCATAATAACTTTCATCTTCATCAGTAGGGCCAATGATATAAAATTTAACGTTAGGAATAGATTCTGCAACTATCTTTGCCATTATAATGAAATTTTTTACATCTTTTATTGGTACAACTCGTGCTACAATGCCAATGCTAAATTCTTCCCTTGTTTCTTTCTTTAAATCCAGGTATCGCTCAATTTCTATGCCATTTGGAATTACCAGTGTTTTTTCTCGCTTTGCTCCCTGTGCTATCTGTATATTCCGGTTTACTTCAAAAAGTGATATAACACAATCGGAATAATCATAGGTTATTGTGCTTAAGTCATTAAAAATATTTATCCACATATCACGCTGATATCCTTTTACCCAGGTAGCGCGTTTAATGTCTATCTCGCGTTCTTTGTTGTACAACCCATGTTCGGTCAAGATAACTGGCTTGTTGTATTTAATCTTTGCACAAGTAGCACATAGCCCTGCATACCCAGTTGATATGGTATGATACAGATCTGCCTTAGGAAGTTCCCATGTCATAATCTTCATCATGTATTCATGTGATGCGCGCCATGCCCAGTAATAGTCGGAAAATGGATAAAGGGGATTTCGTACAGAATTATATTGGGCAACAATTTTATAACTTGTCAGGTGGCGTTGAAGTGATGCGGGTTCATAATGGTTTTTATTGATGTAATTAAATATTTCTCTGAATTTAGAAAAATCTTTTTTTTGCATCATATCATTGTGAAATGATTCTATAGAGGAAAAAAAAGATGGATGGATCTTTTTTTGTGGCTTTTCAACAGGGCTTGTTAAAAGCTTGTTAACTAAACCTACAACGTTAGGAGGAAAAGTATATTTTGGCTCGTCTTCTTCTGCTGAGATAGCGAAAATAATAAAATTATAATTTGTAAGTCCTGAAATAATGTCCTGTATCCATGCCGAAACACCTCCTGTTATGTATGGGTAAGACCCTTCAGCAATAATGCAAACTGTTTTTTTTGATGGATCGGGTTTATTGATTGCTACAAAATCCATTGATAGATTAATACCTCAGCGTAATCTATGCTGCTATAATCATGGTGTGAAATAATTGAAGCAATTGTTTTAATTTTATCATAATTTTTGAGGTTATAATGGCATTCGGCCATCTTAAGCAAACAGTACACAGGTTTATAATGAATTGAATAGCAATATCCATAAAGCGACAGCGCAAGTTCAAAGTCTTCATTAAGCAAATAACTTTCAGCTAAAGCTAATTTAATTCTTTTATTTTTTGGATGTAATGAATAAGCTGTTAAAAGATTATCGATAGCCTGTTTGATATAAAATTTCTGGATTAGCTTTTGGCTTTCAAGAAGCAAAGCAAATTGAGTATACAAACATCCTAAAAGATAATGATAGATAAAAGTATAGTGTGAAGCTTTTGCTAACTTCTTCTTTACTTTTTCAATTTTTGCCAGGAAAGAATTTTCTATTGTATTTAAGCCTTCAGCAGCATACAGGGCTATTTCTGGATTAGGATCTTTAATCATTGAGCGAAGTATCCGCACTGAATGAGGGTTGGGACGCATTGCCAGTTTTTGCTGTGAAAACAGCCTTGTTATTTCATCTAGATCCTGTGCTTCATCAATTAATGGTCTAAGCGATGTGGCAGCCATAAGGTAATGTTCTATGCCAAGCAGCCCTTCGGAAAAAGCTTTTCGTAGTTTATGCTGTGTTTTTACAATATAGGGATTTTCTGTGATATCATGGCGGAAGAAATCAAATGGGTTTTCAAAGGTAAATAATTGAATTGTATCACTACCAAGTATCAATTGGTTATCGTTAAAAATAAAATCATCATGAGGATGAGTATTGCTCATGCTATCTCCTATATTTTTTGCATTAGTAATAGATTGTCGGCTAATATAATCATGTCTTCTTGGGACTGGTGATTTGGCCTCAGGCTGCTATAGCCAATTACAATTTCTGGATTAACTATCTGACCTTTTACATAATAGTTCTTTTTGCTGTTTTGTTCTATAAGAGACAGGCTAAACATTGCGGTACCATCAAAATCCATGTTAGGCAAAATGGCAGCAAACTGGAATGTTTCCTTGTACTGGAATATGAAAACCTTACCTTTTGCAAGTTGCTGTACTAGCTGAGCTATCTCCTTTAATATGAGTAGTGCGTCACGCATTGAGAATTTTTCAACTACTTCAGCACTATTGACGTATTCAACCAAAAGTAACGAGAGTTGTAATTTATTACGCCGAGCATTGTTAAATTCTTCTCTTAAAACTTCATAAAATTCGCTTATTGAATTAAAACCAGTTACGGGATCAACTTCTCTGTGTACAAGTGAACTGTAGCGTATAGCATTGCGAATAATGGGAGCAGCAAGGTCTGCAATCATGAGAAGCAACTGTTCGGTGTACAGATTATATTTTATAAAAGGTATTTTTTCAATATTAAGTGCACCCCATACATGGTTGTCAATGGTAATGGGGACAGTTATAATTGAATTGCCAGTATCTAGTGCTTTAAGGTTTTGATATTTTTGAAGCATTTTTATGGAAAACATGGTGTTATTTCTAACTGACCATCCTATTAGGTTTTCAGTATCAAGATTAGAAGGCGTAGTATTTATTTTGTCCTGGTCCCAGCCATTATATGCCAATAGATGGATGGATTTGTTGTCACGATCATACTGCCACAATGAACATTGTTCTGCACCGGTAAATTGTACAACAGCGTTGAGAATATTGGGATATATGTTTTCCAGATTCAATGTATTGAGCGCAATGATAGTTGAATATAAGGAAATGAGTGAGTTTTGCTGACCTAAAATGCGGTCCTGATACTCCTGATTTACCATAGATATGGCTTCAAGTTCTCGTTTAAGCTTAGTAGTCTGTTCAACCAGCTCTTTGATTGTATTTCTTTGATTGTGAATAACACGCCCAAGATTGTCACGTATTTCACCTAAGACTATAATAGTAATAAGTGATAAAAACAGTAAAGAAGATAGATGATGATAATGGGATGGGGTAGTTATGGTAGTATACAATATATCCGTATCACGATAAAGATCACTCAGTATAATAAAAGTTAGCAAAAACATTGTAGTTATGCATAATGTAAGAAAACCTGATTTCTTGCCATAAAACGATGAAAAAAATACAATAATAAAAAGATAAGGATTATAGTGTGCAGAAAGAAATCCAATATCATCAGGATACTTTATAATATTTATGATAAATATACATGCTATGACTGTTATGATTTCAATAGGAAATATTTTTTTCAATGATGTTATTATACTGCTCATAGTATATAGACGTATATATCAATTGATTGTTAAATGATATACAAAATTATTAGTTATTTTATTGAATAACATAACTAAATAAAAGTCAAGGAAATAAGGGTATTGTAAAAGTGTAAAGTAATAAAAAAGGCTGTCCAGTGTGGGCAGCCTTTTTTATATTATAACTGGTATGCTACATTACCACTTTTCTACCAATTCAAACAGTGCAGCAG